>DIDF01000062.1 GCA_002418005.1 Lactobacillaceae bacterium UBA5807 | reverse complement strand
AGCCCCTAATCGCACCGCCAAGACCTTAAATGATACCTTTGGAAAGTTTATGGGGACCTTCGGTTCCCAAGTGAAATCTATAACTGTTGATCATGGTAAGGAGTTTGCCGATTATCGATCCATAGAACAAGACTATCAGATTAAAGTTTATTTTTGTCACCCGTATTCCCCATGGGAACGGGGATCCAATGAATATTTCAATCGACGGTTACGTTGGTTTTTCCCGAAAAAGACTAACTTTGACCAGATAACGACTGATGAAATCCTGGCAGCACTTGAGCTTATTAATCAACGACCATTAAAAATCCATCATCAACAGACTGCCATTGAAAGTTTCCGGGCTTGTTCGGATTAAACTTGTAATTTGCCATATTTATTTTAGAGGTTGGGTTAAATTGGGTAAATTAGTGCTAGGGAGAATATCACTTGCGACAATCATTTCAATATGAATTTGGCCCATTTGATCAATACTTAGCCCGACATACTCAGGTAATTGCTGAGTTAATGAATATCCTGTTAAGTCTAATGCGTGTCCCCAAGCTTCTCCTGGATCAAATTTACCATTCTTCAAAGTTCCGCCATCATTAAACATCATGTCAATAATTGTATTATAGATTCCTTGTTTTAGAGCTGCCATCGAGATTGTTTTTTGTTGTGGCAGATAACCTTCACTGATATCTTCATAATCTTGAAGACCCGTTCCTGGAGCCCCCCAAACATTAATTACATATGCTAAATGGTCCTTTTTGGCTACAGAATTAATGACGAAACAATCATGAGTATTATTTTGTTTGGCAAAGTCCCATTTATCCTTGTTGTATCCATTTGCAATTTGATTGGCAAATGTGATTGCACCAGAGGTAGCATAAACTTTATGAGTTCCAGTGGTTTTTCGAATACTGTTAATTAGATTAACAACGTACTCAGTGACTTGTTTTTGTTGGCTGCTAGTCATGTGAGTAGTATTTACTAAAGTTTTCAAATCAGCGGGGGATGCAATAAATTTGTTATGACCTTCCTGTTGGTTAGCCGCCTTTTTTATTTGGCTATCCACTTTCGAGTTTAGGTACGAGTGCTTGCTGGATAGAAGGTTTGAAATTAAGTTCTTAATTAAAGAATCAAAATTTTTAGGCACCCAAATAGTTGAAGTGGTTTCAGTTAAGTCAGTAACTGATGGGGTACTAAAAACTGCAGCCTTAATTTGATTGCCGCTAAATAATTGGAACCCAGTAGTGGCTAAAGCCGATGCACAAATTATTGCCAAAATTTTTTTATGGAATTTCAAGTTTAGTGGGAACCTCCTGTAAATGATTTCTCTTCGAAGTTATTCAGAAAGTGTGTCTGTCAGTTTCGGAAGAGTGGAACTTGGTTGAACATCATCAGAATCAATCATGATTAGGTGAATTTGATCAAGATGATCAATACTTACACCCAAATACTGAGTAGCTCCAGCACTTAGAGCATAGCCCATTAGATCAAGAGCATGGCCCCAACTTTCTCCCGGATTAAAAATACCATTTGAAGTACTCCCACCATCATTAAACATCATATCCATAATTGTTTGGTAAATCCCCTTTTTAAGGGCTGCCATAGAGATATTAGGACTTGCGGGTAAGTATCCTTGGCTGATATCCTCGTAATCCTGATATTTAGAGGATGGTTTTTGCCTGTTCAAATCAGATTGATAAGCCATGCCATAGTGAATTGCAATGTTATTAATTGCAAGTGAATCATGTTCAAAATTATGTTTGGAAAACAGCCACTTGTCATTATTATATGCTGAGGCAACATTATCGGCGAATTGAATAGCTCCCAGTGAAGGCTTTATAGCAGAAGTTCCGGCTGATTGGCGGATACTATTTATTAGCTGAGCAACATAAACCGTAATTTGTTGTTTTTGAGCCGCTGTTAAATTAGTGGGAGTGACTTTTTCAGCCAGATCTTGTTCGGACGCCTGAAAAGTATTTTGACTTGCCTGTTTAGCTGCTAAGTTCTTTATTGCCTGGTCTGTTTGCTGAGACAAGATAAAGCCACTTTGCGCGTATCTCTCAGGCAAAAGAGTTTTAATCAATTTTCCATAGCCAGCTGGTACGCTAATAGTGTTTGTTGTAACTGCGGGGTAAAGAATTACTGTTTGGGAAGGTAATTCAGGATTAGAAAAGTCGATGCTGCCAAATGCAACCGAACTTGTTGCATTCTGCTTTCTTGAAGCTCTTTTTTGAGCTGCATTCGTCTTTTTCAATTTATGATGTGCTTGCTTTAGAAAATTCTTTTTAGTAACGCTGGCATAGGTGGGAGTATTAAAGACATATGTATTATTAAGCTGACTGCCGATTTCAATGGTAATAGCTGCGAGAGAAGCTAAAAATATTTTATTCATTATTTTCATAATTTATTACCATCTCCGTGTTGTTGCTGTCTCTGAAATGTTGCAAACAAAAGGGCTTCTTACTTCAGATTTTAGCGCTTTTATTAGGGTTGTCAATTTGCCTACATAAGAGAAATGAATCCGCTTTATTGATATAATTGGATTGTTAAATAAAAAAGCAAAATCAGTTTCAACAAATCTTAAAAATTTAAGATTAAAAAAATTGAGAATTTCTGCGAGGTGGCAAAAATGTCCGAAAAAGAAAAGATGTTAAATGGTGATTTTTATGATCCAACTGATCCTGAATTAGCTCAATTACGAATTAATGCTCACAATTTGTGTTTGAAGTATAATCAAACTTCAGAACAACTGACTGAACAAAGAGACGAGTTTTTACGTGAGTTAATGCCTAATATTAGCCCTGACAGTTTTATCCAAGGTCCCGTTCATGTCGATTATGGAAAGTTTATTTATGCAGGCAGTGGGTTTTATGCGAATTTTAATTTTACCGTTTTGGATAGCTGTCCCGTTCATATTGGCCATGATGTTATGATTGGCCCAAATGTTTCTTTAATGACAGCAATGCATCCGTTAAGATTTCAAGAAAGAAATCTGAAGACCCGAAAAAATGGGGAAAAATATACCATCGAATATGCTAAACCAATTACGATTGGCGACAATTGTTGGATTGCTAGCAATGTCACAGTAATCGGTGGGGTTAACATTGGCAATGGTTGTGTCATTGGGGCTGGAAGTGTCGTAACTAAAGATATTCCGGATAATTGTCTGGCTGTGGGCAATCCTTGTCGAATTGTTAAAACAATTACTGATGCAGATGATATGCATGGGAAAACTAAATAGTACCTTATTTCCTAAGTGATTTCAAAAAATAAATTTAAAAAACCAGTTAGTCTTATTTGGACTAACTGGTTTTTTATGGGAAATAATTTCTAATGAGTCAGCCACTGCGAGACGCTTGGCCAACTACTGTTGTTAATGATAACCCTTGGGGTGAGCATTAGGTTACTTCTACCTTGAACAATTCCATTATTCAGAGTATAGATTACTTTTAAAACTGACTGGTTCTCCAAGAATTGCTGTACCTGAGGAGTTCCGCTACCGTAGGGATAAGTAAATATGTCTGAAGTTGAACCGGTTTTTTGTTTTAATTGTTGTTCACTTAAGGCAAAATCTTCTTTAAACCATGTGAAATTTTTGGGTAAATTAAAAATTGCAATTTTATCGTGGTTCAAATAATGCATATCACTAGTATGAACGGCAAACTCAATTAAATTGCCAGCTGCTTTTTTCATTTTAAGGATTTGCGGCCAGGTTGCCAATTGTTCACCTTCTCGGTATGCGCCAGTTTCACCTGTAATCACCGACAGAGTAAAAGGAAACTTATCTTTGATCAATATAGGGGCGGCATTTTCTGGAATCGTTCGGTCAATATCGTCAAAAGTTATAACCACATACTTGCCCTTAATTGGATGATGGTGAGATAACATTTTTACCATTTCATTGGTAGAAATGACCTTGATGTGATTTTGTTTTAAAAAATTCATTTGTTTTTTAAAACTAGTCAAATTGACGTTATAGACGTGAAGCTGATTGTTTGGGCTAATTTTTTCAATGGCTTTGACAATTGGCGTGTCCTTAATTACTCGGTGATAACAGAATATAATGATGCCGTTCTTTATTTTTGTGGTTTGGCTTGGTAATGCAAAACTTGGTCGGTTTCCTAGTTCAAAATGAATGTTTTTTTGAACATTTATTGCTAGAAGACCACAAAATACAACTATAAAAAGGGCAAGTACCCATTTACGAATTGTCTTTTTCATGATTGAGGTCCTTCCGTCTTAAATTTCTAATATGAATTATTCCAAAAACTGAAATTACCAAGCCAGAAAATATAATGACCTCTCCGAGTATTTTATAGATATGAAAAGATAAATTGAAGAGTAGATAAAGAGAAACTAAAGTATCTGAATAGGCCTTAAATATAAATGAAAAGTTAACATAAATGATAAAGATAGTTATTGCCCAAAGGATGATTAAAAAGATGGCTCTTCTTAACAGTGCTGGAAAAGATGATTTTTTGCGAATTACTAATTTATTTTTTTCATCCATCTTTTAGACCCCCCGATCTGGACTTTCCCACGAGCCCTTCCGTTTAGGGTCAAGATAAAATGATCCCAAAGCGGTGATACAACTGATTAAATTAATTACCCAGTAAAAGATAATATAAAGTGGCAGCAATAAAAGGTCACGCCAGTCAACATAACCTGACTGTTGAGAACTAAAGAAGCCTAAAATAAATTGAATAATACTAATAAAAACCAAGACGACTAAGACTCCACCGTCTAAAATTAGAGCACCAGAAAAAATAACTGTAAAGAAATAATATAGGACAGCAAAAACACAACAAAGAGCCCAAACGTTACTAAGGATCATGTCAAGTAAGAGCCACTGTTCTGCCAATCTGCCGGTAATTAACATTTTTCGGTTTCGAAAAAGAACCTCCAAACCACCTCTGGCCCAGCGAGTCCGTTGCTTGATTAAAGCGTGAATATGTTCAGGAACCAAGATCCATGAAACGGCTGAAGGGCAGTAGATAACGTGCCAATTGTGCGAATATAATCTCCAGGTAATATCAATATCTTCCGTTAATGCCTGAGGATTCCAAAGGCCAACATCCTTCACGGCTGCTCTTCTATAAGCGACAATAACTCCTGATACCGTGGTGATATGGCCGGTTAAAAATGCTTGACCGCGCTTGATAATATCGATAATTCCAATATATTCGAGTAATTCTAGTCTTCCTAAAAGAGTTGTCCGGTTTCTGACAACTGGTCGCCCGCCAACCGCGCCGGCTTTAGGATCATCGTAGAATCTAACCATCATTTTTTTTAAGGCATTTGAGCCGACATAACAGTCAGAGTCAAGACACAAGAGATATTTTCCGTGGGAGGCTTTGAATCCTTGGTTTAAAGCATTAGCTTTGCCACCGTTTGGGCTGACTGGCACAATTATTACGGGAAATTTTGACTGGTATTTTGCCTTGATTTTAGCCATGATTTCCAACGTATTGTCCGAAGAACCATCATCTATCATTACCATTTCAATATTCTTGTAAGACATATTAGCAACAGATTCAGCAACTGTATAGAGAGTTTCTTGTTCATTATGGGCAGGGATGAGGACTGATACTAGTTCTTCCGGTTTACCTTTATGAGAATTAAAAAGGGGAACGGCTCGTTGTTGAATATTAAAGAAAATTGATCCCAGAATCCAAACGATTGAAATGATTAACGGATATAAAATTACGTAGGAACTCAATATGTTCATAGTGCTTTCCCCTCAGAAAAACTAGCTTTCATACTTGTTGCAGATTTTCATAAATGTTTTAAAAAATGTAATAGGTGAATCATAAATTGATTTTTGGGAAATATTTTCCCCTGGCTGCCCCCAAATTGATGCCGAACTTCCAATTATTCCTTTTGTGGATTTTAAACTGCTTGGATTATCATCATGCCAAATCTTTGGATTCCAATTTTTCTTCATATCACTGGACATATAATCAATATTATCTTTTTGCATACTAAATTTGTTTACTATGAAGTAGAGATAATAATCATTATAGTTAAAGACCTTAAATCCATGATTTATAAGGTAAGGCATTGTGGCCCGCGATTGCTCATATTTTTTCCCAAGGGCTGTGCCGTTTTTATCATCAATCCAGTTCCAATAAGTGATTTGAATATCCTTGTTAAATTTTGAAAGACCGGCTTTAGTGAATCCATCGTTCCAAGCCTCTGGAATAAAGCCGAGGTTTTCAATGTAATTACTGGTCTTGTTTAAATAATTGATGTACGCCGAGTTTTCTTTATAACTGGTAGAAAATTCGTCACCGCCTAAATGAAAACGTGCATTATTTTGACCAGCAAAGTTTTGAGCAATTTCATTGTTTAACTTATTGACAAAATTTGCACTGGTTGCTGTTAAATGAAATACCAGTCCCAGTTTATGATCAGTCCTCACTAAATTTTTAATTTCTGACTTTTTTCCATTTTCTTCCATTGTAGCAACAATTCCGCCAATGTGTGCCGGAGTGTCAACTTCTGGGATCAAAGTAATTTTTTGTTTTTCAGCAAAATCAACTAATTCTTTTATTTGGTAATTTGAATAAAAGGTTTGTTTGGTTTTTTTGTTTTCCCAAACCGACCCTTTTTTTGTGCCATTTTTTTTGGTCTGGCCAATTATTTGGCTTTCGACGGCAAAATCGTTTGTGTCTGAAAGATGCAACTG
The DNA here is from genome assembly GCA_002418005.1 of Lactobacillaceae bacterium UBA5807. Taxonomy (GTDB): domain Bacteria; phylum Bacillota; class Bacilli; order Lactobacillales; family Lactobacillaceae; genus Lentilactobacillus. The sequence continues at coordinate 8,802 of DIDF01000062.1, read as the reverse complement.
GACAAATTTACCGCCCGTGCTATGGACAAGTGAAATAAATTTTTCCAATGTTGGGACTGAATAATGAATTCTTGCCACATCAAGAGTTAGACCGTTAAAATTGCCATCGGCTTCAGCTGGTTGAGGAAGGGTACTATAAATACCAATTCCCAAGATGCCAAATACTATGACTAAAACTAATAAAACAAAAATATATCTTTTTAAGTACTTCAAAATTACCGCCAACATTTCTTAGAATTTATCATGATTATAACAATTATTTGCGTCATAATAACATTTGTTATCAAATTTTTAATCATAACAAGCTTTGGTAAATCCCTTTATAGTAGCATTATGAGACTTTCTCATAGATTGTTTAAGAGATTCTTGCGTTTTTTATTTAACCTGTCTTTTTGGCAAAGTTATGGTTAGTATGGTGATTGTGAAAAATTCAATAGAGTGAGGATAAATGTTTTGAGAAGCTCAAGTCTAAGGAAAATAATCGGCGTCTTGTTAGTTATCTTGGTTATTGTCGTTGGATGGCTAGGATATGCTCAGTATAATTCTTATGAACGTGGCAAGCGCCTGCAAGCAACAGAAAGAAAATTAGCTAATCAGGAACGAAGAAGCCGTTATGAGAACATGGTGCACGAACTGCGAGAGGAAACTCTTCGAAAAATTGGTTCAGCATCCAATGAATATAAAAATATCACGAAATCAAATAACCCTGCAATTAAACGAATGAACACTCAATTAAAGGCTGCTCAATTTGTCGGCACAGCAATGGTTGTTAAAAAGGGTAAGATTATATATAATCGCGGCTATGGTTATTCAAATTTTTCCAAGAATTTGAAAAATACTGCTAATAGTATGTTTATGATCAATTCAGTTCAGAAATCAATGACTGGCGCTTTGATAATGCAGCAGGTTCAAGCGGGAAATCTTTCTTTAACCGAAAAGCTTTCAAAGTTTTACCCACAAGTTCCGGGTGCCTCAAAGATAACGATTAGAAACCTGTTGGACATGACGTCAGGTTTGCACTTGAATGCTTGGCCAAATTATGGAACAACTGAGGATGAAATAGCCGATTATGTTGCTTCGCATATCGCTAATATGTATCCACTTGGAACTTTCCATTATGAGCCAGGTGATTATACTTTGCTTTCAGGAATTTTAAAGAAAGTTACCGGAGAATCATATTATAGATTGTTTAACACAAATATTGTTGAGAAGTTCAAACTTCAACAAACTGGATTCTTGCCTACCTTTACTCAGCTTCCAGGCGGTGCTATTGGTTATGGTGGAATGCCAGGAGTTCGAGATTACCAAAAGAAAAATCGGTTTACCACTCAAGAAATTACCAATGAATTAGGTGTTGGTGATGTTTATATGAGTGCTGGAGATCTTTATAAAGTTGAAAAAGGAATTATTACTGGGAAGATAACATCACCACAAATGGCATTTACCCAAATTACTCCCGTAAATTCCACTGGAAGCTATGGTGGTGGGTTCTATCGCTTGCCTTCTCTCAACGGTTATTATACTCATGGGCTTGGCAATTTCTATGAGTCAACGATCGTCCTTTCTAAAGATGCTAAGACCGCAGTTGTCTTAATGTCAAACTACCATGAAGCTACGACCATGAAAGTTCAGTCCACTGAACCAATAGCTAAGACAACTTATGAAGATATCCTAAGTCAAGGATAAAAATAAAAAGTCTTCATTGAATTTCCTTTGTTTTGGAAACTCAATGAAGACTTTTTTAGTTTAAAATTAATTAATAATATTTAGCAATTTGATACATTTGTTTGGAGAATTCATAAACTGAAGTGTTATTAGCTAAAGGAGTTTGATTTAACATTCCAATCGAACCATGATAGTTGTTAATATCGCTATAAACGAATGTCCGATCACCAGTACCACCAAATGATCCTAAATTATGTTTGTTTCCAGACACCGTAGTATAAAAGCCTCCGGAATATCCATTGTTACTATAACTTAGCATTTCGTTAAGTTCACTGGAAGTTAAAACTTTACCATTGGTCAGACTAGCTTGGAAAGTAAGGTAATCTTGTGCCGTAGTATAAAGATTTCCAGCGCCAGGGATTGTCGTTTGCAAGGAAACAGGAACTGATGCTAATTTGGCATAATCTTGACCATTTGAAGCTTCATAACACTGAGCAATAACTTTTGAACTCATCGGCTCACCAGCAATGAAAGTGTTGGTCATCCCAAGCTTATCTAAAATTCGAGTCTTCAAGTTGGTCTCGTAAGATTGACCGGTTACTTTGGCAATGATACCAGCTAAGAAAACATAGTTTGCATCGCTATAATGGTAAGTTCCTGGAGTGTCCGATTTGATTCTTGAAAGCATACTTTGATATGCCTGATTTTCCGTCATGTTTGATTTTGGTGTTAAATCATCATTTTGAATGCCTGAAGTCATGGTTAGCATTTCTTTTATGGTAATCTTATCAGCGTATTTCACACTTGGATACCAGGTATCAAGAGTATCTTTTAGAGAAATTTGACCGCTATCAATTAACTGTTGAACAATCGCACCTGTCATTGATTTTTGTAGAGATGCTAGAGGATAAATAACTTTGCCGGTTGTTTCATTTAGGATTCCTTGAGCTTTGTTGGCATATCCATTAGCAACAGTAACAGTGTGATTAGTTCCAGCAGAAATCAATGTCATTGTTCCTACGGCATCATACTTTTTCATCATTTGAGTTGCAATTGTGGAAAGACTGACTTCTTTAATTGCATAAATGCTGACCCAACCTACATATTTACCGTAATAACGGATATATGCCCAAGCACCAGCATTAGTAACTCTGATTTTCATAACTCGGACGTACTGGTTATTGTAACTTTTGGTGGTGCCAATAACTTTTGGCATATTTTTTAAGTCTGTTGGCATCGAAGAGCGAATATTATAACTAGGACTTACAATTTGAGCGTCATAACCTTTGTCGGAATTTTTGACTGCCGCACTAAATGTAGCAGGAATTGCACTCCGATTTACAAAGTCTGAAGCAATAAAGAGGGCCAGGCCAGCCATGATTGCTAATACTATCTTGAAAAATTTATTTGTCCTGATGGTAATTCCCTCCTTCAAATTGTTTATCTTTATTATTATTAAACCAGATTCAACTTAACTAAAACTTAAAATAATTAAAACCATTAAAACACGTATGCATTCATTAAACCACATTTATGTTTAATAACTGTTACAAAATGAGAACAAATGAAAACAGCCATCTTACAATAGGATTAATAAGATGGCTGTTTTAGTTTAATTAATTAAAATTTTTCAGTTGTTGAAGTGTTGCTTGTTGCCAAGTTCTTGAGTAGTAACTTGGATTAATCTTGTAATGCGGTGTTTTCTGAGGTTTAGATAAGAATGGATTAACCCCGCGATCAAATGCTAACCAACCGCGCCAGCCGTAATGAATGGTATCAGCCATAAAGTATGGAATTCCACCATCTTGTGACAAGTCAAGAATATTATTGAATCCTTGTGACTTCAGCTGGTGTTTAATCTTGGCATCAAACTCATTGATTCTGGCTTGTTTCAAGTCAGTGTAAGCTTGCCAACGACTGTTAATTGGTGGCAAGACAAAGATGGCATTGGTGTGATCTTTAGCTAACTGATTAAGCAGTAATTCAAAATCTGAATATTCAGGCGATTTAAGGAATGACTCTTTAGATTGAAATCCTTTTAATCTACCAATCTCTTTTCGCATCCCGTTATTATAAAAGGAATTTTCAATCCTGAAACGGTTATTTGTGGTATTTTGTTTACCAAGTTTAACAGCTAACTTATCAAGTTCTGCCTTGTTATAAGACTTTGGGAGTTGTTTGAGAGATTTATTTACCAATTTTTCGTTGGTTGAAGGAATATAAAGTGAACAGAAGAAATAATCCTCTTGGGTTAAAATTCGTTGGCGGGTTTTAACATAAAGTTGTTGAAAACTAGTCAGTTTTTTACCTTTAGAAACATTTCTTACTGCGTCTTCAATAACTTCATCAGAAGTTACTGAAGGCATTGTGAGAAGACGCCTTGCGGCATATCGATCCATAGCTGAGTTGTTTTCATGCATTAACCAGTCAGTAGTCTGCAGCTGAGAAGTGTAAAACCCAAAGGCATCTTTTCTTGCACCAGTCGGAACAAACCACTGGGGGGAAATTGAGATGACAACCTTTTTGTTTTTCATTTCCTTAGTAATGTTTTGCATTACAAAGAACTGTGTTAGTGATTGAGTACCTCGCCAACCTAATAGAAATGGTCGGTAACTTCGATGATATTTTTCTGCTAAAACGGATGGGTGCATTGGGTCAATTCGCTCCCATTCAGATGATCCAAAAAAAGGAACGTAATTGTTTTTTAATGCGACTTCTTTAATTCTTTTATTCTTTAGAACCCTAGGTGCTAAAGAAACCGAAGCTCTTTTTTGAATCTCAGCGGTGACATTTCCAAACCCAAAATGGGATGGGGAAATCAATAAAAGAAAAACGATAATCGCCGCTAGAATAATTGGCCCAAATATTCTAAACAGTTTTTTTGACATTATTTTACGAGACCCTTTACTTTATCAATGATTTTATTTGGTGTATCCCACTGTGAACGGTCAAATTCTGAAATTTGAACATCAATACCAAGTTGTTGCTGAAGTTGAAGCATCATTTGAACAGTAGACATTGAATCCATAAGTGCAGTGTCATAGAGATTAGTATCCATTTGGTCACTAAGATCTTCACCGGAAATATCTTTTAAAATTGATAAAACAGTTTGTTTAACATCCATAATTTAGTACCCCTTTGATAAAATTATTTAAACCATAGTGTGTTTAAGAATCCTGAGAATATCAAGAAACTAAAGCAGACTAAATTAGCAGTTAACAGAATTGAAAAACCTTTGGTGAACCAATTACTTGGAATTGATTCACGGTGCTTCTTTTTGTACTTTAGCCAAGTATCATTGATGACTAACCCGAATCCATGAAACAAACCATAGGTAACGTAATACCATGTTACACCATGCCAGAATCCCATGATCATCATGTTCAAGACATAAGTAACATTAGCAGCGGTTGTCATCGACTTGAAAGTCTTATTCTTCATGAATGTGTACAAAAGACGCATATAAATATAATCACGGAACCAGAATGACAAACTCATATGCCAACGATTCCAAAATTCCTTGAAGTTATGTGATTGCCAAGGACGGTTAAAGTTCATTGGAGTCTTGATTCCCATTACATAGGAAGTTCCAACGGCAAATAAACTGTAGCCGGCGAAATCAAAGAACAGATCCATACTGTAGGTGTACATAACGCCGATTAACGGCCAAGAAATATCAAGGAATCCACCCCGGGCATGCATTGCGGCAGCTTCAACTTGTGGTAATAAGTAGGTTCCGAAGAAATATGCCAGAATGAACTTATAAAGAAATCCCAAGAAGATGTAATGGATACCTTTAGAAAGCATTTCTAAATAATCATCACGTTTAGGAATTGAGCGATAATCCTTTTCAAATCTTCGATAACGGTCAATAGGACCAGAAGAAATAGTTGGGAAAAATAAAACAAATTCCAAGAACGTTACCCAGTTGATCTTTTTAAGAACACCATCTCTAGTTTCCATGATGGTCTGAACAACTCTAAAGGTCAAATAACTAATTCCCATAAATCCAATCAAGGAAGGAATGTTACTTGTTGTTTGCTGGGAGATTTTAACAGTTGCCAAAGGTAAGGCTGCCAAAAAGACAGTTAAATAAAATACCCATGATTTGTTATTGTTTTTTCGGTAATGGAGATAAAAGTATGTCAAACAGGTTTCATAAACCATGTAGACAATCAAAGCAGCACCTTCGTGCCAACTTGGACCGCCAAAAGTTAGAAACAAGAAGAATAGAGAAATAATATTTTCATAAATCCGACTTCGATGGCCATAAAGCATCATTATCATGATTGGCAGAAGACCTAGAAGTAAGATTCCGAAATAGGCCGGGTCTTCATATGGTTCGAAGGAAAGCATTAGGAATTAACCTCTTTTACTATTGATTTAACATCAATTTTGCCATTGGCGGTTTGGGGAAGGGAATCCTTGAATACGATTCGATTGGGAATCATATAAGCAAGCATCTCTTCTTTTAAACCGGATTTGATTTTCTCGGTTAAGTCAAGCTTAGAATCATTACCATCTACTGGAGTAGTTGGAACAACCCAGGCAATTAATTGAGAAACCTTATGGTCTTTATCATAAAGTGGAACCGCAACGCCTTGCTTAATCATCTTTTGATGGGAAAGATGGAAATCAACTTCTTCAAGTTCAATCCGATATCCATGGAGCTTTATCTGAAAATCGGTTCGCCCATAAAATAGAATTTGACCATTTGAATCGCGAGCACATAAATCACCGCTCCGGTATTGGCGAGGCGTTTTATCAATGAAGGCGGCCTTAGTCTTTTCTGGGTTATTGATATAGCCCTTAGAAACACTAGGCCCTTGAATTAATAATTCACCTTTTTGAGATTCCAAAACAGGTTTGCCTGATTCAGGATCGACAATTGTCATTGATGTATCTGGTTTTGGTTTACCAATTGGCAATCTATCATACTTAGCCAGAATATCATCGGTAATTTCGACTTGAGTGACAGCCACAGTAGTTTCTGTTGGACCATAAGTATTGAATATTCTGGCCTTTGGGAACCGTTTTCGTAAAGTTGCGGCAGTTTTGTGGGTTAATTCTTCACCACAGAAAAGAAAATGAGTGATATTAGGCATGCTGTCAGCGTTAAACGCTGGATTAAGCAAGCAAATGTCCATGAATGAAGGAGTCGATACCCAGACTTGAATGTTAGTTTTAGGTAAAACTTCAAATAAGGTTTTGAAGTTATCAGTTTCTTCTTTAGATAATGCCACCAGGGTTCCACCTGATGCTAATGTTGGTCCCCAATCCATAACAGATAAGTCAAATGAATATGGCGGTTGAGAAAGACTTCTTGGACTATCAGGAAGCTTAAATTCATCTGAAAGCATCCAATTAACAAAACTTAGCAGATTTTTATGGGAAATCTGGACACCTTTTGGTTTGCCAGTTGTCCCAGAGGTGAAGATGATGTAGTATGTTTCGTCATCTTTAACCTCGTGATCAACGTGGTAATCAGTAGGTGTGTTAAAGACTTGAGCTAACATATCAGGAGTTACTGTGAATAAATCAGGAAGATTTAAATCCAGAGATTCAACAGTAATCATTACTCCTGGCTTAGCAATATCGTTGATCATCATGATTCTTTCATTAGGTGAATGAGAATCAATTGGAATATAAGCATGACCAGATTTTACAACGCCAAGAAAAGTGGCGATAGTTTCGAATGTTTGGTTTCCATAAACTAAAATAGGCTGGGAACGGTCAATTCCTAGTTTATCAATATAACTTGCAAGATTATTTGAGTATTCTAAAAGTTCTCCATAAGTATTCTTCTTTTCAGTAGGATAGCTGCTTTCAAAGACTACTTTATCGGGTTGGTTCAATCCGAATTCATCAACCTTTTGGATAAAATTGGTTATCACTGCATTGCCCCCTTGATGTTTTTAAAATCCGGCGTAAATAAAATGGCCGCCTTGGATGCCACTGTAACTATATAAATAAATCAAAGCGAGAAAAATAAAAGTATAGAAGATAGTGTTAAATATGAATCTCACGGAATGGTTTTTAAAGAATTGTTCACATTTCTTTCCCATTCAGTTTTCCTCCTTAAAAAGATAACTTAGCAAAAATCCGTTCCTACATTATCATTATTTTGTTAAAAGAGTTTGAGAAAATTAATTTCTTTACCAAATTATTAAACTATTATTTCAAAAATGTTTCAAAAGATCAAATATTAAAAAATACCTGCGATTTTTAGCTTAACAAAGTTTTCATCTGATAAAAAGGGGAAATTCTCAGAAAACCCATAAGAAATTATTCTAAAAATTAGACTACAATAAAAAGTGTAAACGAAAATATCTTGAAAAGAAGTTATTCTAATGAAATATACTGTGCTAGTGACTGGGGCTAACCGTGGTTTAGGATTTGAAATTGCTAAACAATTTGCTTTGCAGGGTTCTTTTGTTATTTTGGGAGTTAGAGATCCTAAGGAAGGTCCAATAACAGTAAAAAAGCTTGAAGGATTGGGAATTAAAGATGATCAGATGGACTTTACCCAAATTGATCTAGAGGATGTAGATTCAATTGAACATACAAGGATGTTTATTGAAAAGCAGTATCCAAATCTAGATTACCTTGTAAATAATGCCGGGATTTCTGGCGATATGGAGAAAAAAGCCCTCGACACAACTGTTGGCGATATCCAACATACAATGGATGTCAATTTATTTGGAACGTTTGAATTAATTAAACGTTTGGTACCAATTTTAATGGGCAATCAGGGCAAAATTGCTAATCTAACTGGTCCTTTTCAAGCTACTGCATTTTATAATCCAACCGCTTATCGAGTATCTAAAGTTGCCCTAAATGCATTGATACAATCGATTGCGGTCGATTTTTACAGAGATAAATTGCCGGTTTCCATTTTTGGAATTTTCCCAGGTGGGGTTTCAACTGATATTAACAATCATCGAAAAGGCCCTTACATGAAATCGGTAGAAGAAGGCGGCAAATTTGTTGCCAGCATCTTATTAGATGGTAGAAATCATAATGGTGAACTGATTGGACCGGATGGAAAAGTGTTTTCAACCATCAGAGTGTGAATAAGGCCGTTTAGCTTTCTTAGAACAAGTTGCAAAAAAGACATTAATCCATGTTTTTGGATTA
>DIDF01000009.1:18392-37394 GCA_002418005.1 Lactobacillaceae bacterium UBA5807 | reverse complement strand
CTTAATTTGACATTTGAAGACTTTAATCACTGATATACAAATTAATCGATACTATTACTACTGGTTTAGATAGTGTCTGTGCCGGGCAGGGTGCGGACACAAACGCATCCTGTGCGGCCAGTAGTATTTCAGCGTGAAACGGCCACACAGTAACTTAAACACTGTGGGGCCACAATTTTTTTACCATGATAAATTGGCTTTTTACCCTCGCAGTGTTTAACCGCGAGGGTTTTATTTTATTAAAAATTAAAATTAAATTTTGGAAAGAGGATTTTCATATGATTATTGTTATTAAAGAGGACCAACTAAATAAGATTGACGAAATTAAGGATCGGTTTGAAGACAAACATGAAGTGTTTGTTCATAATAACCGAATTGCTGTTCAAGGAATTACTCGTGACGATCTTTTGTTTGAAGAAGTAAACGCTGCTGAACAAATTATTGAGGATGTTCCAAAGTCAGTGCAAGGCAGCCGCTTGTTTCATCCAGAAGATACCATTATCAGAACTGCGCATAGTGTTATTGGTGGAGATAATTTTACTATGATGGCTGGTCCATGTTCTGTTGAAGGCGCTGATCACATTAAGCTGATGGCTAAAGTTGCCAAAGCTGGCGGTGCTACAGTTCTCCGTGGCGGTGCATACAAGCCAAGAACTTCCCCTTACTCTTTCCAAGGGCTTGGACTTGATGGCCTTAAATTCTTGAGAAATGCTGCTGATGAGTTTGGCATGGATGTTATCACGGAAGTTATGGATGACGAACATGTTGATTTGGTTGGTCAATACACCGATATTTTTCAAATTGGTGCTCGGAATATGCAAAACTTCTCACTGTTAAAAGCCGTTGGCAAAACTAAGATTCCTGTTATGCTCAAAAGAGGGATGTCAGCCACCATTGATGATATCTTAAACGCCTCCGAATACATTGCCGCTGGTGGCAATCACAACATCATGATTGCTGAAAGAGGAATTCGGACATTTGATAACAAATACACCAGAAACACCTTGGATGTTGGTGCGGTCCCGGTTCTTCAAAAACTCACCCATTATACTGTAATTATCGATCCTAGTCATGCTGCCGGGCATACTGAATTTGTTACTCCAGAAGCACTTGCCGGAGTTGCTGCCGGAGCTTGTGGATTGATTGTTGAAATCCACAATGACCCAGCTCATGCATTTTCAGATGGACCGCAAGCTTTGAAGCCAGATCAATACTTGGAAATGGCTCAAAAAGCTTTAGCTGTTAGAAAAGTTGTTACTACACCAGTCAATGTTAAAAGCGAGGTAAAGTTATGAGACAAATTAATGTGAAAATCCCAGCAAATCAGGCTGGTAAAGAATACAACGTCGATATTCAAAAAGGTATTTTAGATCATGTTGGTGAATTAATTGGCAACATTTGGAACAAGCGTAAAATTGCTTTAATCAGTGACGACAATGTTGCCCCCATTTACCAGGGACGAGTTGCTGACTCACTTGAAAAAGTGGGCTTTGAAGTTAAAGAATACCAATTCCCTGCCGGCGAAGAATCTAAGTCATTAGATATGTTGGGAAAGCTGATCAGCCAAATGGCAGCTGACCATTTTACCAGAGATGATGCGATTGTTGCTTTAGGTGGTGGTGTTACGGGCGATTTGGCTGGCTTTGTTGCCGCAACTTACATGAGAGGAATTTCCTTAGTTCAAATCCCAACCTCGCTTTTAGCCCAGGTAGATAGCTCAGTTGGCGGCAAAACTGCTGTTGACCATAATGATACTAAGAATATAATCGGGGCTTTTCTTCAACCTGATTTAGTTATCATTGATCCAGAAACTTTAAGAACCTTGCACAAGCGTGACTTGGTTGAAGGTTACGGGGAGATTGTAAAAACTGCTGGGTTAACTGATGGCCCACTTTGGGACTTGGTAAACAAAATTAATTCCGTCGATGATATTTTGGAAAACGCAGAAGAGCTCAGTGAGTTATCCATTCAGTACAAGACAACTGTTGTTGAACAAGATGCTCAAGAAGGCGGTATTCGCCAGTTATTGAACTTCGGCCATACTATGGGCCATGCGGTTGAAGCCTTAAGTGAAGGTGATCTTCGCCATGGTGAAGCTGTAAGTATTGGTTTAGTTGCGATTTGCCGGATTTTTGAAAGCAAAGGCTTAAGCCCTAAAGGATTAACCCAAGAAATTAAAGATCGGTTTGACGCCGTTGGCCTACCAACTACTTCCAGATTCTTGGATGATCCGGCAGCCATCCTTGATAAGATTAAAAATGACAAGAAGAACCACAATGGCCATTTGAATCTTGTTTACTTAAAGGCTATCGGCGGCCCTGCTATCAAGTCAGTTCCAAGTGATGAAATTGCCGATTTCTTAAACTTAACTGATTTGGTGAAATAAGCCACCTCGACTTATCTTGAAGGCTGGTCTATACTTGTTTAGTAGATTACCAGAAAGATAAAGTGAGGGATTTTCAATGGATGAGTCGATTAAAACAATTGCCGATGAAGCTGAAAAACTCAAGGAAGCGGATAGTGTTTCTTTGGATCAAAAGATTAGCTTTTTAGAAAAAATCTTTGAAATGTACAAGAAAGACGCTGACCTTTTCAAGAAAATCAAGGCTGACAAAGGTTTAATAAAGAATTTGGGTAACACTGTTGGCACTACTACTTACCACGAATTCGAGGAAGTCGAAGGAGCTCTTTATACTTGGGGCGAAGCAAATGGTGAAGAACAAGCCAAGATTGGTGCCTTCATGTATGACAACGATAAAATGGGCAAATACCTATTTTAGTTAAACAGTTAACTATATTTAGAAACAAATAAACCAGAGATACCATAGTATTTAAACATAGACTATGACATCTCTGGTTTTTGTTTGTTCAAAAACTTGTTAAATAGAAAATTAAATTTTACTGTTTCAAGTTTGGTTGCTTGATTTTATATCTTTCCTGGTTGGCCAGGATAATAAAGATAGTTGTTATTAACCCTACAAGTTGCGGTGAACAGGATGAGAGTCCCTGCACAAATTAGAAACTTGTAAGCCGCTCTAAAAATCTAAATTACTTATATTTAACGGCGGTACCATAAGCTGCAACGCTTTGCATGTCTGAACCAATCGAGCCTGAATCAAACCGCATCATAACAACGGCATCAGCCCCCATCTTGGCGGCATTTTGTTTTAAGCGGGTAATTGCTTCCTCCCGGGATTTGTCCATCATTTCGGTATAAGCTTTAATTTCACCACCGACTAAGTTCTTTAAACCCGCGCCCAAGTTAGAAACAACGTTCTTGGACTGAGTAGTCAAACCAAAGACTTCGCCTAAAACTTCATAATCTTTACCAATGTGTTCAGTAGTCGAAACTAAAATATCTGCCATAGATAAATCTCCTTTGTTTATTTATTAGTCAACCAAGTATAACCCAATCCAATTTAAAAAAGCCATAAAAAAAGCCCCTGAGAAGAGGTATTTCGAAGTTTCAAGATATCTTAATAGGGGCTTCTTCGGAAATATAATATTATTTGATGGCATTTGAATTATTGAATTTCAATGTGGCTGCCATTGCTTTCACTTGTGGTTGCCTTTGGAACGACAATCTCAAGAACACCATTGTCCAAACGAGCAGTGATGTGTTCACGGTCAACATCAGGAAGTTCATAAGTTCTTGACATTACACCATGACTTCTTTCACTAGCAATGACCTTACCAGATTCGTCCTTTTGTTCCTTTGCGTCTTGTTGGTCAACGTTTAACATCAAGTTGCCGTCTTGATAGCCAAGATGAATATCTTTCTTGTCAACGCCAGGGATATCAACTTTCAACAGATATTGCTTATCGGTTTCTTTAATATCTGTCTTAAGATCTCTATCAACCCAGTTGTTCATTGGGCTCATAATGTGACTTGCCAAACCATCAAAGAAAGGATCCAATCCGAAACGATTCATTACTTCGTTTGCCATAATACCAATCTCCTCTTGTATATGAATTCAACAAGCGTTCTTTGTTGGTGGAAGGAGAGTGGCTCGAAACCTTTGCCCTTTTTCCTCCCTGCATCTTCTATAGTAAACAGACTGAAATGGGATGCAAGTAATTAGCACTCAAAATCACAGAGTGCCAAAAATAATTTTAAATTCCTGATGTGGTAGACTTTAGGTGAACTTCGGTTTAACTTATTTTTATTGAAATAGGGGTGGGTAAATGAAATTTGAAATTGAATCAGATAAAAAAGCAGCTTTTTGGTATCAGCTGACTGGTCAATTGACAGCTGTAATGATCATTGCCTACTTCTTTAAATATGAACCCTTAAATAACCTTGTTATACTAACCTTTATAGCAACTGGGGTTATTGCGGCAATTTTGTTATTTTTAACTGCGTTGTTGGTACCGGTTTTTACCAAATATAACCAGGGCGATGAAGAAAACTTTCAAATCAAGCTAAGTAAAGAGCAGGTCCAAAATGATCCCAAATTATTTAACCTGCTTTATTTGGAAGCCTATTTCTTTCAAATGGGCTATTTATTGCTCATGTTTGGCATCGTGATTGCCTTTGCTAACATGTTATTTGGCGGTTAAAAAAATTTTTAAAATTAATTTTGAATTTTAAGCTCCATTTAAGCTAACGGAACTATATTTACAGCATAGTAAATAGCAAACAGCTACTTACTATAACCCTTCAAACTGCAAATTCTATTGGTAAGGAGTGACTAACTTACAATAATTTCACCACTTGTTACACCTAATTTCATCTCAATAATTTCCTCAAAAGATGAATCTAGCTTATAGAATTCTACTATTCATATAAATAACCCCTTAAGAAAGAGACCCCTCCCCAGGGTCTCTTTTGTTTTGCTTTGTGTGCGGAGAAAGTCTGGAATCATTGGGCATTAATTTTGAAATGGGAATATAGCTGGGCTTTTCTATATTCCCATTTTAGGATTAAGCGGAGATGATTGACTTTCGGAGCTATATCGTTGTAATGGGTAATCATTGTCACAAATTAAAATGAACAAACATTTGACTTTTATAATTTACAATTGTAGACTAAGTTTAAAGTTAGGTTTACAAATGTAGACGGAGGATTTAATAATGAAATCAGATTTAATTATTTCAGGTTCCGAGTGGAAAGTCATGAGAATTATATGGACAATCGGTAAGGTTACCAGCAGCCAGTTAATTGATATTCTTCAAGAGACTACTGACTGGTCACCTTCCACTGTAAAAACCTTGCTGGCTCGTTTGGTCAATAAAGGTGCTTTGAACGCTGAAAAATCCGGTCGTTCTTATGTTTACAGTGCCAAAGTTGGCGAACTTGAGTCAATGGAAGATCACGTTGCCGATCTTTTTGACAATATGTGTGCGATGAAAATTGGTTCTGCCTTGATTGATTCGGTAGATAAACTGCCAATTTCCCAAAATGATATTAAAGATTTAATCAGCGCTTTGGAGAAAAAAGAGAAAAGTGCTCCAAAAGAAGTTCAGTGCGACTGTCTTCCGGCAGATTATAAAGTCGAAGAAAGTGAAGATTAATTTTCAGTTTGAAGGTGATTTAAATGAAGATGAATGATGACTATATGAAGAAAATGAAAGACATGAAAGATACGTCAGAAATGCATCAATCCGCTGACATGAGGTCCGAGCCTGAAGATAAAAAGGAAATGGGCAGCATGGACAATATGGATATGGGCAATATGGGTGGCGGTGACATGATGATGCATGGCGGCCACATGATGCACATGGGAAATCTTAAACAAAAGTTTTGGGTATCCTTAATTTTGACCATCCCAATTATTATAATGTCACCGATGATGGGAATGAAATTACCGTTTCAGATTACTTTTCCCGGTTCCGACTGGGTTGTGGCAATTTTAGGAACAATTTTATTCTTTTATGGAGGCAAACCATTCTTCTCTGGTGCCAAAGGTGAGCTTGAAGAACGCAAACCGGCGATGATGACACTGATTTCCATGGGAATTTCGGTGGCTTATGTTTATAGTGTTTATGCAGTGATTGCCAACAATGTGTTTCACGTGAAACCTATGGTTAATTCGTTTTTTTGGGAACTTTCAACATTGATCGTCATTATGCTTTTAGGCCATTGGATCGAAATGAACACGGTAATGAATGCCGGGTCCGCGGTTGATAAACTCGCAAGTCTCCTTCCTGATAAAGCTCATTTGGTTGATGAAAATAATCAAACAACAGACGTTTCAGTCAAAGATTTAAAAGAAGGGCAAATGGTCCAGGTTAGGGCTGGCGAACAAATTCCGGCTGACGGCACGATAATTGCCGGCAGCACCAGCATTAATGAATCAATGGTGACTGGCGAATCTAAAGCCGTTGCCAAAAACAATGGGGATGAAGTGATCGGTGGGACAATTAATGGTTCTGGCACCTTCACTTTTAAAATTAGTGGAACTGGGGAAAGTGGCTATCTATCAAAAGTCATGAAACTTGTTCAAAATGCTCAACAGAATAAATCAAAATCAGAAACCATGGCCGATAAAGTTGCCGGATATCTTTTCTATGCGGCTTTAATTGTCGGGGTTGGTTCTTTCTTCGGCTGGCTGATTACCAGAGATTTAGCATTTGCTCTCTCAATTGCGGTAACGGTTTTCGTTATTGCCTGTCCCCACGCTTTGGGTCTGGCCGTTCCTTTAGTGACTGCCAGAAGTACAGCGATTGCTGCTTCAAATGGTCTCTTGGTTTCTAATCGAGCTGCCATTGAAAAAATTAAGACGTTAAAATATGTATTGATGGATAAAACTGGCACTTTGACCCAAGGAAAATTTAGTGTCAGTGATTTCCAATCCTTTGATAAAAGTTATTCAAATGATCAAATCTTAGGAATTCTTGCTTCTTTGGAAAATCAGTCGACTCATCCGTTAGCTACTGGGATTTTAGCAGCTGCTAAGAAAAAGAAAATTCAACCTAAAGAAGCCGGCAATGTATCTCAACAGACCGGCGTTGGTTTAAGCGGGACCGTTGATGGCCAAAAATACCAAGTTGTTTCTTTAGGATATGTTCAAAAAAATCAAATTACTTATGATGAGAGTCCTTTGAAGGGCCTTCTCAATCAAGGTGATACTGTCAGTTTTCTTTTGCATGATGGCAAGGCAATTGGTTTTGTTGCTCAGGGTGACAAAATTAAACCAGAAGCCAAAAAGATGGTTAAAGAATTTAACCGATTAAATATTGTTCCGGTTATGCTTACCGGCGATAACAAAGATGCGGCCAAAGTCGTTGCTGATGAACTTGGGATTAAAGAGTTTCAGGCCGAATTGTTGCCTGAAGACAAAGAAAAAATCGTTCACCAATACTTACAAAAAGGGACGGTTATGTTTGTCGGTGATGGTGTGAACGACGCTCCAAGTTTGGCTAGCGCGGATATTGGCGTGGCGATTGGCTCTGGAACAGATGTTGCCATTGATAGTGCCGATGTTGTCCTCGTTAATTCCAATCCAAATGATATTACTAAACTGATCAAATTGGCTAAGGAAACCAACCGCAAGATGACCGAAAACCTTTGGTGGGGCGCCGGCTACAATATTATTGCCATTCCGCTGGCCGCCGGGATTTTGGCTCCAATTGGCTTTGTCCTTTCACCAATGGTTGGAGCAATCGTAATGTCGATGAGTACCATATTTGTTGCAATTAACGCGATGACGATTAAGGAAATCTAGAATCGTATTGTTCAGTTGAATATTAATATAGAAGAAAAAATCCTCCATTTTCATTAAATGGAGGATTTTTTCCCTTTAAATGTCCTATTTGATAAGATTTTGGAGTAAAATTAATTCTTATTGAGTAATAAATGTGAGGACTGAATATTTATATGGAAAAAGAAGTTAAACGACCAGCAAATGTAGTTATGAAAGGAATTTTTTGGGCCTTGCTGGCATCCACAATGTGGGGAATTTCTGGAACGGTTTTGCAGTTCATTTCTCAAGGCCAAGATATTCCGGTTGGCTGGTTTCTCTCGATGAGAACCATCGGCGCTGGCCTGATTCTGTTGGTAATCAACTTTACCATTTATCGAATGAGAATTTTTCACGTTTTTAAATCGCCAAGACTAGTGGGTTGGCTAGTTGCTTATGCTATTTTTGGTTTAATGGCTAATTTGCTGACATTTTATATTTCAATTCAAACTGGAACTGCTGCGGCAGCAACAATTTTACAATATTTGAGCCCGTTGTTTATTGTCATTGGAAGCTTGTTATTTAAACACCAAAAACCATTACGAAGTGATTTAATCGCTTTTGGAATTGCTCTTATTGGTGTGCTTTTGGCGATTACCCATGGTAACCTTGCTCAATTAGCAATTCCAGTTTCCTCATTGTTATGGGGAATTGGTTCCGGAATCACTGCTGCCTTTTATGTTGTTTTACCGCGAAACGTCGTTAAAGAAGAGCCGCCTTTGGTTGTACTTGGCTGGGGAACTTTAATTGCCGGGGTATTATTTAATCTACATCAGCCAATTTGGGTGCATACTCCGCCAATCACAACGACTTTAGTATTATCAATGCTGACAGTAATTTTTGTCGGTACGATTCTTCCATTTGGGTTATTGCTTTATAGCACTCATTTTGCTCCATCCGATGTTATCAGTATTGTTGATGCGGTTCAGCCGGTTGTGACATTTATTCTTAGCGTGATTTTTCTTAGTTTACCATTTAACTGGGTTGAGGCCATTGGTTCAATCTTGGTTATTTTTGCGATTTATCTTTTGCAAAGAGGCCGCAGAAGTGTAGATGATAAAAATGCTGTTTAATTTCTGAAATTAGTAAATAGATTTTTAAAATTTTATCGATTAAACGCGAGACTTTAATCAGTCTTCTAAGCTTAGGCCAAATATTGCCAATCAGCCAAAATATGGTTGATTGGCAATATTTTACTTAAGATACGGAGGCTTTTCGTAAAGTCCCGTTTTTGTTTACTGAGTTAGTACTTGCTCCATTGCTCCAGCAACACTACCAGCATACATGCCACCAAATTTGTTTAAATGAACCATTAAATAATACATTCGGTAGAAGTTAATTCGCTTATCAGCACCTTCATCAAGTGGGAATTCTTCACCATAGGCTTTATAAAAGTCAGGTTCAAAACCACCAAAAACAGTTGTGACGCCTAAATCAAATTCACGGTCGCCATAAAATGCCGCTGGATCGATCAAAGCAGCTGTACCGTTGGATAGGAACATGTAATTTCCGCCCCAAAGGTCGCCGTGGAGCAGAGAAGGTTTGCTTTCATGCTGGGATAAAGCATCAACAATTTTTTGTCTTGCCTTCTTGTAGGTCGCATTGTCTTCTTGATCCCAAAGGCCCTTTTCCATGATTGCATCTCGGAGTTTATCCAGTCGCCGATTTACAAAAAGTTCAATCCATGAATCGGTCCAGTGGTTATCAAAAGCCATTTCATTGCCTTGGTAGGGGTAATCAAAGCCAAACTTTCCATTTGGACTCATGTGTTTATGAAGTTTTGCGACTAAATGACCGAGATCGGTTTGCGAACCCTGACCGCTTTCTAGGTAATTTAAAAGTAAGTATGCGTCCCCGTCAATTTGGCCATTACCTAAAACTCTTGGGGCTTCAATATCAGCGTCCGCAAAGGCTTTAAGCCCAGCAATTTCCCCGCCATAAAAGTCAGCGGTGGTATTTGGCTGAGTTAACAAGAAATATTTGCCCTGATCAGTTTCAAGTCGGTGGGCAACATTGACATCGCCGCCGCCAACCGGGATAGCTCTTTTAATTCCAGAAATTGGTAATTGTGATAACCATTTTTCGTCCATACTAATCACTCCTCAGACCAATTGTAAAACCAAATTAATTTTTTTGAAACGGCCAGAAAATTTCTGGCATAAAACATCGGCCTTTTTCTTTATTCTTAAAGGATCAATAATCTTAGCTTTCTTTATATCCTCAAACAAAAAAAGTTTTATCATATAGTTAATTAGTTTCAAGGGGGCATTCAAAGTGGATCAAGCTAGCATACTCGAACGGCCATATATTAATATCACCAACATTATCTGGAGCTTTGACCGGACCACCAATGAAGTAAATATTCTTTTAGTTAAAAGAAATACTGATCCGTTCAATGAATACTGGGCTTTACCTGAGACTTTCATGCGAGAAAACGAAAGTGCCGGGCAAAGTGCTTTGAGGTTGGTCAAAGACAAAATTGGTATGGTATTGTCTCATAGCCATACCGAACAGCTAGAAACTTTTACAAACTATCAGCGGACTCCAGGAGATAGAACTTTGTCGCTGGCCTATATGACTTTTTTGCCTGACCAGCCAACCCTTAAACCTGGATACGGAGCTTCGGATGCCCGTTGGTTTAGCATGAGCTATACTGACCAAGCTTATTCATTTACTAATGGCGATTTAACCTTTTATACTGCTCCAAGTGAGAATGAGGCACAATATTATTCAGATTTCAAAAAATCTGGTCGCTCAGGCAAACATCTGGCCTTTGACCATGAATGGATTTTAACGGTCGCCTGCAGACGGATCACCAATAAGCTGGATTATCAGCCGAATATTTTGTTGATTTTAGGGCCACGGTTTACTCTGAAAGCTGCTCGCATGGTTTACTCTCCATTTCTAAAATTACCGGTCGTAAAAATTGATAATTCCAATTTTAAAAAAAGCCACAGCAAACTATTCACTGCAGTTGGGACCAGTTCATCAAGCCATCCGGGACGGCCGGCGAATATGTTCAAACTAAAAGATGTCTTTAGTTGAAATAGTTGGATAGTCGAGTTACCTTGTAATAAAGGTTGATTCAACTTTTATTTTTAAACTAATAAAAGTAAAAATGACTTTTATTACCATGATTTTAACAAAGGGGTAATTCAAAATGGATAATTTATCAATGTTAACTGATTTATATGAGTTCTCGATGGCTAACGGTTATCGGCAAACTATTGATCAAGAACAAGGAATCTTTGATGTTTTCTTTAGAAAGATTCCCGATAATGGCAGTTTTGTTATTTGTGCTGGCTTGGAACAAGTTGTCGATATCCTAAGGAATTTTCACTTCTCAAAGGCAGATGTAAACTATTTGCGTTCGCTTAAACTGTTTAAGGAGAATTTCTTGGATTATTTAAGTGACTTTCACTTTGATTGTCAGGTGTCAGCAATTCCAGAAGGTACCCCGGTTTTTCCGCGTGAGCCACTGTTAACGATTCAAGGGCCACTGCTTCAGACTCAATTATTTGAGACCATTGTTTTAAATATTATGAATCATCAGTCATTGATTGCTACTAAGGCTCGCCGGATCACTTTTGCCGCTGGTGATCGGCCAGTTATGGAATTTGGAGCCCGAAGAGCCCAAGGACCTGATAGCGCCACTTTTGGTGCTCGGGCTGCTGTTATTGGTGGCTGCACCAGTACCTCAAATGTTTTGGCTGCCGAAAAATTTGGTATTCCCGCTGCTGGAACAATGGCTCATGCTTGGGTAGAAGCTTTTCCCGATGAGTTGACCGCTTTTGAAAAGTGGGCAGCGGTTTATCCCGACAATGCTTCATTATTGGTTGATACTTACGATGTTTTAAAGTCAGGGGTTCCCAATGCCATTAAAGTCTTTACTGAGTTAAAAAGGGCCGGCCACAAACCGGTGGGAATCAGAATTGATTCTGGCGATATTACCCAGTTGGCTAGGGGCGCTCGAAAGATGCTTGATGACGCAGGTTTTCCGGATGCCAAGATCACTGCTTCAAATGCCTTAGATGAACACGTTATTCAAGCTCTTTTAAATGAAGGCGCTCCACTCGACAATTTCGGGGTTGGCGAAAAATTAATTACCAGTCAAACTTCACCTGTTTTAAGTGGAGTTTATAAACTGGCTGCAATTGTTTCCGACGGTAAAGTTATTCCTAAGATTAAGGTAAGTGCAAGTCGTGAAAAGTTGACGCTTCCAGGCAAAAAACAAATTTACCGGTTGTATAAGCCTAATACTAATGAAGCTTTTGCTGATGTAATTGCATTAAGTGATGAGGTTTTGGACCGTCCAATGGAGGTAATTAAAGCTGACCCATTGGCGGTAGAACGTCATCAATCTATCTATAATTACGATGCCAAGCCACTTCAAGAATTGGTCCTTGATGGTAAATCTGTGAAGACAGACCAACCAAATGTTTTTGCCATTCAAAAGCGGGCAAAGCAGATGCTTAAAGAACTGCCGATTGCGACTCAAAGGTTATTTAACCCGGATTTTTACCCGGTTTATATGACATCAAGGTTGGCCGCATTACAGGAAAAGTTAATTGAAGCAGATAAACCCGCCGGAGTAAAATAGAAAATTTATTCCTGACTACTTGGGTTTGCTAATTTCTTGTCGTTAGTGGAAGTAACTTTAAACAAAATGACATAAAAAATCATATTAATAATTCCAATAGTTAAAAGAGTAGCAAAAGCTAGTTTACTGCCAGCCGCAATATTTTGAATCCGAGTATTTCCGGCAATATTTACAGATGACATCATCAAAGCCAAAATGGTTGTTCCAATTGCCCCCATGACCTGCTGGCCGGTATTATAAAGGGCGTTGGCATCACTTTCATATTTGGCCTTCATTTTCTTTAAACCATAAGCCATAGTGTTGCTAAAAGCCATCGAACGGCCAATCGCAAAGAACATGTAGACCCAGGTTACGCCGAAAACTTCTAGAGTTGATCCCCAGAAAGTAAAAACACAAACCGAAACAATGAATATACCATTTCCGAGGTAAAGGGGGATTTTGCCCCCAAGGTGATCAAGCATCCAACCATAAGCTGGCTGACCAAAACTATTAAAGATACTTCCTGGAAGTAAAATCAGGCCACCTGCAAATGCGGTTGCAGAAAAAATATCTTGGACATAGTTTGGTAGAAGAAAATTGATGCCAACATTTGAAAATTGCATCATTATATATGGAAGAAAACTAAACAGAAATGCTGGCTGACCAAAAACTTTTAAAGAAAAAAGGGCTTTATGACTGGTTAATGATAACCGATAAAATAAAATAAACCCGATTGCTGTAATTAAGAGCAAGCCACCGAATAAAAACCAGTTTGTGGAGTTTCCAAGTAAGCCAAGACTAAGAATTAAACTAATTAAAGCAACAGATAATACGGCATAACGAGTCCAATCAAATTCATATTTTCCGGTGGGTGTGTATTGTTTAATCCATTTTTGGCCAATTAAAAATAGAACCAGGGTAAGCGGTAAAGTAATCCAAAAAATCATTCGCCAACTCGCAAAAGCTGTGACTGTCCCACCGAACGTTGGGCCAAGCGCCGGGCCAATTAAGGTTATCATGTTGGCAATCCCAATATATGTTCCTAGCTTATGCGCTGGGATTACGTCGATGATGATATTAATCATCAACGGCGTACATAGCCCAACACATCCTGCTTGAATCAACCTGCCCAAAAGCATTACCAAAAAGACAGTGGCTGAACCACACATGATGTCGCCGATAACAAACATAATTGCCGCAGCGTTGAAGAGCTGTCGGTTGGTAAAGCGACGTTTCATGAAAGCAGAAGTTAGCATAATTAACGCTGCACATAAAAGATAGCCAGAAGTGATCCACTGGACACTATTTAGAGAAACATTGAAATCTTCCATTAAAGTAGGAAAGGTAACATTCATTGAAGTTTCCGTTAAAACTCCTAGAAATGATAGCAAGGCAACAATCATAATTACTACTAATGGATGATCGGTTTTGCTGGCTTCTCTTTTTCTGACAATTCGATTATTTGGCATAAGTAAGTTCCTCATTTAAAAAATTCGTAAATAAAAACCAAAGAGCTAAATTTCTCTTTGGTTTTCTTTATTTTACAATATACCAAAATGGGCGTTAATTAAAGATTTGCGGAAGAATTCTCCTTTATCCTGCGGTTAATTTCTTTGACATCGGCTTTGGCCTTCGCCATAAAAGTGAACCACATAACTCCATATATAATAATGAAAATAATCAGAAATTCAATAATTGATTCCAAGGTTAGCGGGAACCATCCTGCGGCGATAGCTAAAGGAGTAAAACCAAAGAAAGTAATTAAAAAGTGGCTGATTGCTTGTTTTGTAATACTCATTTTTTCAGAATTAAATATTAGTGAAGATACGCTAAATAAGATCCCAATTAATGCCCAAATCAAAGCAGACATTGCCGTTGCTTCAGTGTTTGAAGAAAATTTAGCAACAAATTCTGGTGAGGAAGGAGCAAAATTGTTTGTTCCATAATATATTGAGAAACCCAAGGAAAAAAGGAAACCAATCCTTTCACCAAGGATTATGCCAATTAACGCCGTTAAGGTTATTTTGGTAGTGATTTTCATTGTAATAGCTCCCTTCTAAGCTTTTTCATAAATCTTCTTGAAGTGTATGTAGAATTTCCGGTAATTAGATCAATTTGGTAAATTCCATTTTTTGTGAGACTGAGCCTTTTTATGCTGGAAATATTGAGAATTTCAGAACTTGAAATTTGGATAAAAGCATCATCCGGTAAGAACCGATTTAATTCGTAAATCCGGTTTTTTATTTTGTATGATTCTTCTATAGTTTGGCAGACCACACTTTTACCCTCAGTATGAAAACCAATTACTGCGTATAAGGGAATTATTGTTTGTCGCCCGTTTACGTATCCTTTGATATGACTATGATTAGTCAAATTTTCGATTGAAACAGCCAACTGCTTTAGCTGAGGTGTATTTTGATCTGCATTGATTGAAATAAAAGGATTTTTAAAAGTTTCCTTAATGTTGAATTGAACCAGCATTCTTTAACACCTCACTTTCTGTTTTGAATATATCCTTTTTCTCCGCCGATTCATAGTTTATCCGGATAAACGGTTTTTAATTCTAGATAATTGGTAAAAAAAACGCGGCTTTTAAGTCGCGTTTCTTTAGCGAAGGTTCAACCTTCCGCTTCTCTTTTACTTTTAGTGTTAAATAAGTATCCAAATCCACGGACAGTCGTTAAAAGCCGGGGATTTTTCGGATCTTCTTCAATTTTTTTTCTCAGATTACTAATATGGGTATCAATGATTCTTAAGGTAGCACCATTAGTGTTGCCCCAGACCTCGGTAGCAATCTTAATTCGGCTTAAAACAGTATCGGGATTGCTGATAAAGAATAGTAACAATTTGAATTCAATCGGACTTAATTTCAAATCGCTTTTTCTATTAAATACTTTGAAATGATTAAGGTCAACATTTAAGCCGGCGACTTTTAATTTCTCAGTTGGTTCAGAATGCTTCTTGGTTTTAATAAGTAACTGATTTTTATTCTGGTACACCCAGACCTTTTGAATAATTCTAGCAGTAATTTGTTTTATCGAGCAGTTTGCCAGGTAATCGTCAAAATGGTATTTAACGAAATAATCATTGACTACTGATTCGCTTTTTCTCTTACTATCTAAAAGGACAATTGGTCCGGGGATTTTTTCTCGAAATATTGTCAACTAGGATTCATTGGAAGGAAGTTTTACGGTCTTCATATCCCAGATCAAACCGACCACTTCATCTAGTAAATAGTCAGCAGACCCAGGAGAAACCACAAGTTTAAAATTAAACTTGGTGAGCTGGTTTTTAAGGTGTTTTTCGAGTTCATTATTTTGACTGATAAGCAAAAGCCGTAGTGACATATCCAGTTCCCTCCATGTTAAACATTTAATTCCATACTTAAGTTATGCCACAATTTTACGTATTTTCGTGGAAATTTACGTTTCTTTTACATAAACGAAACTCGATATTTACATGCCCTTGTTATATTAAAAATGTACTCAAGCAAGTACATAAATTTATGTGGATTTTCCATTAGGAGGAAATTTGTTATGAAAAAAAGATCCTTTTTTTCAGCTTTAGTTACATTCGCTGCAGTCGGCGTGCTACTCGCAGGTTGTGGGAATAGCTCATCAAAATCTTCAAGCGGTTCATCTAGTTCTGCTGGATCAACTACTAAGATTACGGCGGTAGGATCTACTGCTCTTCAACCATTGGTTGAACAAGCAGCTGCTAATTATCAAAATGAAAACTCTGGTGCTAACATCAGTGTTCAAGGTGGCGGTTCAGGGACTGGACTTAGCCAAGTTTCAAGTGGCGCCGTTACAATTGGTGATTCAGATGTCTTTGCTGAACAACAAGCCGGAATTAATGCCAGCAAGTTGGTTGACCATAAAGTTGCCGTTGTTGGGATGACTCCAGTTGTTAACAAATCTGCCGGGGTTACTAACTTAACCATGGCTCAATTGAAGAAAGTCTTTACCGGTAAAGTTACTAACTGGAACCAAGTTGGTGGTAAGAACGAAAAGATTACCATTATTAACCGTGCTCAAGGTTCTGGTACTAGAGCAACATTTGAAGGTGCCGTTCTTAAAGGTGCTAAAGCCGTTAAGTCACAAGAACAAGATTCAAACGGTACTGTTCAAAAGATTGTTTCAACTACACCAGGTGCTGTAAGTTACTTGGCATTCTCATACGTAAATAACAAAGTTCAAGCTTTGTCAGTTAACGGCGTTAAGCCAACTTATGCAAACGTTGAAACTAACAAGTGGAAGATTTGGTCATATGAACATATGTACACCAAGGGCAAGCCTAATAAATCTGCTGCAGCATTCTTGAAGTACATGGATTCAAGCAAAGTTCAAAGCAGCTTAGTTAAGAAGTTAGGATACTTGAGCATTCACGCTATGAAAGTTACCAAAGATGCTACTGGTGCCGTTACTAAAGGATAGCAGATAACTTATGTTTAATTTAGCTTTAACTAAGGTTGGCAGCTAAATGCTGATTTTAGTTAAAGCTTTTGTGCTAAGGAGGGCTAAAAATGGAGGATATCAAGAAAGGTTCAAACATGCCAAAAGATGATGTTTCAACCAAAAAGATCGCTGATGATATCAAAAAGAGCTTAAAAGCTCCATCAAAAGCAACCCATCAAGATTATTTTGGACGAGCTATCAGCTATGTCTGCATTGGTTTTGTCGGGGTGCTGGTTGTATCAATACTTTACTTTGTTGCCACAAAGGGTTTGGCAACATTTACTCAAAACCATGTAAATCTCTGGAGCTTCTTATCTGGACAAAACTGGAACCCAGGTACGCTGGATGCTCATGGGCAGCCTGAAGTTGGCGCTTTGCCAATGATTGTTACATCATTTAGTGTTACATTGCTTTCTGCTATTATTGCAACACCATTTGCGATTGCTGTGGCGCTGTTTATGACAGAAATTTCACCAAATAAAGGAAGCAAGTACTTACAACCGGTTATCGAGCTTTTGGTTGGAATCCCATCAGTTGTATATGGGTTCATTGGCCTTTCTGTTATTGTTCCGATGCTCCGTCATTTCTTTGGGGGCACTGGATTTGGTATTCTTGCCGGAACTTTAGTTCTTTTCGTTATGGTTTTGCCAACAATTACATCGTTATCAATCGACAGCATTAAAGCTGTTCCCTTATATTATCGTGAAGCATCACTTGCATTAGGAGCTACTCGTTGGCAGACAATCTATAAAGTTGTTTTAAGAGCTGCTGCCCCTGGTTTGATGACCGCAATTATTTTTGGGATGGCCAGAGCTTTTGGGGAAGCCTTAGCCGTACAAATGGTTATCGGAAATGCCGTTTTGATGCCAAAAGGTTTGATGTCTCCGGCATCAACTCTTACGAGTCAGTTAACTACTGAAATTGGGAATACGACAATGGGTACTTTACCTAACAACGCCCTTTGGTCGCTTGCCTTGATTTTGTTGCTGATGTCTTTGTTCTTTAATATCTTGGTTAGAATTATTGGAAAGAAAGGAACGATGAGTAAATGAACGCAAAAACAAGTAATAACATTGCAACCGGCGTCATTTCAGCATTTGTTGTTATCGTCGTCGCCATTCTTCTATTCTTATTAGGATATATTTTGTTTACTGGAATGCCACATGTCTCTGTTCACTTTTTGACTTCGGCTGCCCAAACATTTGCATCAGGCGGCGGAATTCGGGACCAACTTTTTAACTCGCTATACCTGTTGGTTTTGACACTTATTATTTCATTTCCAATTGCTTTAGGGTCTGGAATTTATCTTTCAGAATATGCCCCGAACAACTGGTTTACTAATATTTTGAGAACCGCCATTGAAGTTTTAAGTTCTTTGCCATCAGTTGTTGTTGGACTGTTTGGATACCTTTTGTTTGTTATTCAGTTTGGGATGGGCTTTTCAATTTTTGCCGGTGCGATTGCTTTGACATTCTTTAATTTGCCTCTGTTAACCAGAAGTATTGAGGAATCTCTCCATGATGTTCCGGATCTTCAACGTGAGGCTGGACTTTCCCTTGGCCTTTCAAATTGGGAGACAATTACAGGAATTGTTTTACCAGCAGCTGTCCCTGGAATCTTGACTGGAATTATTCTTAGTGCCGGAAGAGTGTTTGGTGAAGCCGCAGCCTTGATTTATACTGCCGGTCAAAGTGCGCCAATGGTTAACTATGGAAACTGGGACATTTTCAGCCCATCTAGTTTCTTAAACCCAATGAGGCCCGCTGAAACTTTAGCTGTTCACATTTGGAAAGTTAATACTGAAGGTGTTACACCGGGTGCTGCCGCAATTTCAGCTGGTTCTTCAGCCGTTCTAATTATCGTTATTTTGATTTTTAACCTCGGAGCCAGATTTTTAGGTACTAGGTTGTATCAAAAGATGACTGCTTCAAAGGCAAAATAGGAGATCTTGATATGCAAACTTATTCATTTGATAAAACTCATATAATTAAGATTCCTGGCGAAATTGCCTTGGAAACAAAGAATCTGCAAGTTTATTATGGTGATAACCATGCGATGCACGATGCCAGTTTGCAGTTTCCACGTTTTCGAATTTCTGCTTTGATTGGTGCTTCTGGTTCTGGGAAATCGACTTACCTTCGAAGTTTGAATCGAATGAACGACAAGGTTGCCAGAGTAACGGGGCAAATCATTTATCGGGATACTGATATTAATGCTAAGGATATTAACGTCTATGAAGTTCGCAAACACATTAGTATGGTATTTCAACGCCCAAATCCATTCG
>DIDF01000009.1:0-18355 GCA_002418005.1 Lactobacillaceae bacterium UBA5807 | reverse complement strand
CCAAATCCATTCGTGATAATATTACTTTTGCTTTGAAGAGAAATGGAATCAAGGATAAGAAGGTCCTTGCTGAACGAGTTGAAAAAAGTCTAAAAGATGCCGCTCTTTGGGATGAGGTTAAAGATGAACTTGATAAAAGTGCTTTAGCCCTTTCAGGTGGCCAGGCTCAACGTTTATGTATCGCTAGATGTGTTGCAATGAGACCTGACATTTTACTGTTGGATGAACCGGCTTCTGCGCTTGACCCAATTTCAACGGCCAAGGTCGAGGAAACGTTGCTTGAGCTTAAGAAAAAGTACACCATTATCATTGTTACGCATAATATGCAGCAGGCTTCAAGAATCAGTGATTACACTGCATTCTTCCATCTTGGTCATGTGCTTGAGTATGATAAAACCGAAAACATATTTACGAATCCGCAGATTCAGGCTACGGAAGACTATATTTCTGGGAACTTTGGTTAGAGAGGATGTTTGCAATGGCTGATGTTAAAGCACCATCAAAAAAGATAATCACCTCAGAAAATGTTTATCTTTATTATGGTAAAAAAGAAGCCCTTCATGGGATCAGCATGGATTTTAACCGCAACGAAATCACTGCTTTGATAGGTCCTTCTGGCTGTGGGAAGTCCACTTACTTAAGATGTTTAAATCGAATGAATGATTTAATCCCTGGAGTTACTATTAATGGGAGTATTCGGTTAGATAAAGAAGATATTTATGCGCCTAAAGTTGATGTTGTTAAGCTCAGAAAACGGGTTGGTATGGTTTTTCAACAACCTAATCCGTTTCCATTTAGTGTGTATGATAACGTTGCCTATGGTCTAAGACTTGCTGGGATTAAAAACAAACAGGTTCTTGATCAAAGAGTTGAAACTAGTCTGAAGCAAGCGGCCGTTTGGGATGAAGTAAAAGACAATCTCTATAAGAGTGCCCTTGAGTTCTCTGGTGGTCAGCAACAAAGAATTTGTGTTGCCAGAGTCTTGGCGGTTGAACCGGATGTTGTTTTACTCGATGAACCAACTTCTGCTTTGGACCCAATTTCTAGTGCTCAGATTGAAGAAACTTTACTGGCAATCAAAGATAAATATACTGTCATTATTGTTACCCATAACATGCAGCAGGCTTCAAGATTTTCTGATAAAACAGCCTTTTTATTGAATGGTAATTTAGTTGAATTTGCAAAGACTTCCAAGATGTTCATGCATCCTGACAAGCAGGAAACCAGCGATTATCTCAACGGTAAATTTGGCTAGGAGGAACTTTGGTTATGAGAGAATTATTTGTTGATGAGATGAAGAAACTTCATGGTCGGTTTGCCGAAATGGGGATTAATGTTTCTGAACAAATCTATCGTTCCACAACTGCTTTAACTGATCATGACGAAGCTTTAGCAAAAGAAGTTACAAGTGGAGACAATGGAACCAACTCCGAAGAAATGGAATTGGAAAAACAAGCCTTGAAGTTAATAGCTTTGCAGCAACCTGTTGCCAATGATTTTCGAGATATTATTACTATTCTTAAGGCTAGTTCCGATTTAGAACGAATTGGCGACCATGCTGTAACGATAGCAAGAGAAACGGTCCGAGTTAAAAATGGTAAACAAATTTCACCGATTGAAAAAAAGATTTCCTTGATGTCAGAAAATATTAGAACAATGCTTTCTTCAGTTCTGGATGCTTATTCTAAGAATGATGATAAAGCTGCCAGACAGGTTGCCAAAAAAGATATTGAAATTGATAGGCTTTATGTTGAAATTAGAGATGACATTACTAAAGCATTGGCCAAACATCCTGAAGATGCACAATCTGGGTCAAGTTATTTAATTATCATTAAAATGCTTGAGCGAATTGGTGATCATATTGTTAATTTAGCTGAATGGATCGTGTATAATGTTACTGGAAAGATTGTTGAGCTGAACCCCGGTAAAGCAGATCCGGAACTTCTTAATAACATCTTTTCCGATAATTTGAACGTTGTTAAATAGTTAATTAAAAATATTAAAAGCTGAACCAATATTTTGGAACAGCTTTTCTTTTACAGTTTTTTTACGTAAGAATAAAGAAATATTTACATGAAAAAGGTAGATTAGAGCTGTAGGTAAGATAATAATGGCTTTCGTTGAAGGGATGGAAGATCATGCAAATATTATTTACTGAAATCAAACAAACGCCACTGTTTGGGTGGATTTTTGCTTTAATCGTAATTTCTATTTTAACAATCAGTATTGCTTTAAGCTGATAATCTTGGGAGAAATGAGGGTTTTATTTTATGAAAAAGAGACTTAGATTGGCTGGTAAAATAGCCGGTTCCTTGTTATTTGCTGCTTCATTAGCTTTGTTTGCGGCTAATGCAAATCAAAATCAAGCTTCAGCAGCTTCCAAATCAAGTTCAGACATTACTAAGGATTTGACTCCAGTGCCAGCCAGCTATGGTTACTTTGTTGAGCATTATCAAGAAAATCAAAAAAGTAATAATACTCCGGCAACCAATCCGGCAATTGCTATTTTCAATAATACATTTTTGCAATATTGGTCACCCGCAAATGGCGGTACCAAATTAAATCCAAGTGTTTTGGATCAAAATATTCAAAAATCTATCCAGATTACAAATGCAAGAACTCAAGCCGAGACTGTTCGGGCATATTTGACTGATCGAAGAGATTTGAGATATAACGTCCTTTCGGGACTTGGGCCTTATGAAGCCGCCTTTATCCAAAATGCTAATGCCCAAACTGATTTCAGTGTATATCCTGCAAATCCTCTTCCTGGAAATAGTCCTTATAGTTCTATGAAGTGGGCTGATACCAATTCTAATTTAGGAAATTTGGTTAGCCTTGTTAACTTGGATGAAAGCTCAAGTTGGTCGAGTACTGGAACGCCAAAGGCGTATATTCAATATGTAAGACCTTATCGTCAGAGTAGCCAAGTTACTGTTATCCCCGCCTTAAAGAATGTTATGGCTGCGGCTCCAGCTAATGATTATGATTTTCCTTCTGGTCATACTACTGCCGCTTTTGAAACTGGCTTAACTCTTGGATATGCTTTACCGCAGAGGTTCCAACAGTTAATCACTCGTTCTTCACAGGTTGGCTATGATCGAGTTTTGGCAGGCCGACATTCAGCATTAGCCGTTATGGGTGGTAGAATTTTAGGAACTGCCTTTACTGCGGGAATGTTAAATGATCCTGCAAATCAGTCACTAATTAAACAAGCATATGACCAAGCTCAATCTAAGTATTTATACAAGAGTTCCATTAAGAGCAGTTCAGATGATTTTAGCAGTTATCAACCAAACCTTAAAGATTATGAATATCGCTTAACTTATGGGTTCCAACCAATTGGGGATACAACTAAACCAATGGTCGTTCCAAAGGGTGCCGAAGTCCTGCTTAAGACTAGACAGCCATACTTGAGTGATCAATTGCGCCGTGAAGTTCTATACACTACTGGTCTTCCTTCTGGGTATCCGATGCTTGATGATACCGAAGGCTGGGGTCGTTTGGATCTTTTCAAGGCTGCTAACGGATTTGGTTCATTCTTAGCACCGGTTAAAGTTACTATGAATGCTTCCAAGGGTGGATTTAACGCATTTGACAACTGGCGTAATAACATTTCCGGTACTGGCAGTTTGACTAAAGCCGGCTCTGGTGAACTTGAGTTAAGTGGTGCAAATACTTACAGTGGTGGAACATCAGTTGACGGCGGTTCAATTTTGGCAGTTAACAACGATTCACTTGGAAAAGGAACGGTTAAATTAGCTGGCGGAAAACTGGCTGCTAAGACTGGTAACTTGGTTGTGAAGGGCAACTACTCACAATCTAAGAAGTCATCGCTTTCTGTCGCTGCTAACGACAAGGTTACCTTTGATAAGAAAGCAAATCTTGGCGGTACTTTGAACGTAAAAGCACCTAAGAGCGGTAAGAAGTTTGTTGTTTTGAAGTTTGCTAGCTCAAAGGGTAAATTTAACCACGTTAAAATTTCTGGTGCCAAGGGCTGGCACATAAGTTACAGTAAGCATGCCTTAACTTTGGTTAAGTAATTTTTAAACTTTTTAATAATTGCTTGTTGACAAATCAAATTTTACGAGCTATTATCTAAGACAATTAAAAAACAATAAGAATTTCGTTGATAAGGAAAGTAATTTTAGTGAACTTCTCAGGGAGAACCGGTTTAAGTGTGAACGGTTCGTAGCTCTCGGAAATGAAAGTAGCCTTTGAGTGACAGATGCGAGTATTAAACGAGTGTCTGTTGGGTGCGCCCATTATAGCGTCAGTGTATCGTCATAATTTGTGACCGTACATGGTGAGGTAGCAGTCGTGAGGCTGTTGCGAATATGGGTGGTACAACGCGAAAGTGTCCCTAGAAATCAGAAATGGTTTCTAGGGACTTTTTTATTGCTTTTAATTTTAAAAAGGAGTTGTTGTCTATGAAGTTTATTATTAATATTCGAAAATCCGGTGGTCTGTATCGAGTCAATCTGTAGTGTTTCTTAGTAATTTGGCTTTTCAAATTTAGGAGGAATTCACTATGGATACGCATATTAGATTAAATCGTAAACAGTATATTATATTGGCATCATTACTTTTTGGAATGTTCTTTGGCGCCGGCAACTTAATTTTTCCAATCCATTTGGGACAAATGGCCGGGACCGCTTGGCTTCCAGCAGCATTTGGTTTTTTGATTACCGCAATTTGTTTGCCATTATTATCAATTCTGGCTATTAGTTCCACTGAGAGTAATAGCATGTACGACTTGGCCTTGCCCGCCGGTAGAATTTTTGCTTTGGCATTTTTGATCTTAGTTCATGCTTCACTTGGACTTTTAATTGCAGCTCCAAGAACCGCCACCGTTACCTTCCAAATGGGAATTCAGCCATTTATTCCGCAATCGTGGATGCATCCGGCACTGTTAATATTCTCATTGTTATTCTTTGGGGCTACTTTGGGACTAACTTACCATCAGCATAAGATTACTAGAAATATTGGTAAAATCTTAAACCCAATGTTTGTTTTGCTATTAGCTTTCCTATTCATGATCGCCTTCATTATTAAAGGTGATATGAGATCAATGGCTTTATTTCCAGCTGCAGGTAAAGGCGCTAGCAATTTGATCACTGGATTCTTACAAGGGTACAACACAATGGATGCCTTAGCTGGTTTAGGTTTTGGTGTTACCATTGTTACTGCTTTGAAGCTGTTTGGCCAAAAGGATCGTCTTTCACGTTCAAAGTCTGTTGCCAAAATTGGTGGTTTGACTATGGGCTTTGAAGCTTTGATTTATATTTTCTTGATTGCTCTTGGTGCTGCCAGTCTTAACTTTACTAAGATGTCAGCTGATGGTGGAACCGCATTTACTCAAATAATGACCCACTACACTGGCATGGCTGGAGCTGCTATCTTAGCTGCCCTAACCTTATTAGCTTGCTTGACCACCGCAATGGGTCTGGCTACTTCACTTTCTCAAGATTGGGGTCGCCGTTTCCCAAAGATTGGTTATCACAAGTTTTTGATCTTTTCAACGACAATTGCCTTTCTGTTCGCTAACTTCGGACTGGACCAGATCATTCTTTATTCTTCACCAATTCTGAGTTTCTTGTACCCATTGGCAATTTCCTTAATCATTTTAGGAATCAGTGCTCCACTTATTGGCAAAGACAAGATTATTTATCGAACAACCATCACCTTAACGATGATTCCAGCCATCTTAGACTTTATTCACACTTTACCTCCGATTTTTGCTAAATTACCAATGTTTTCAGCCATTAACACTTGGGCAACCGGAACAATTCCCTTCTATGAGTATAGGAATGGATTTCTTCTCATTCATGATTACCGGATTAATCGCTGGGTTCATCATTTCAAAAATTACTCGGGCAAAGATGCCAAATACTCAACAACAATCATCAATTTCCCATATTAATAGCAATTAGCTTTTTTAGATGACATAGAACTACCTTCAAACTAATATCATAGAAAACAATATTAACAACAATTAATCTTTAACTAACATAGAACCACTCAGTAAAACTTATATCATAGAAACAAAAGCAACCAGAAATTCTGGTTGCTTTTTTTATACCACAATGGACTTTATAGATTGGGAGGCTTAAATCACACTCATATTAGTATATTTGGTTTGTAATTCATTGAAGTCATATTTGCTAAGCCCTTGAATATCTTCTTTGCCGCCAAAAAAGGCTGTATAGCTTCGAGACAACATTAAGTTTAGTTTACCTGTATTTCCAAATTGGACCATGATAACCGGGGTATGGGATTCAAATGCCACGCCAATTTCGAATATTGTTCCTGAATCGGGTTCAGGATTACCTTCTTCTAGTTTGTAGTCTAGGATTGCCACGACGGCATCAGCTTTGTGGATTTGACGAACATCAGAAGAAAATACCGCGTCCTGCCACTTGAATGAGCCCATAGGTTCTGATTCAAATTGGTGTTCTTCAGGAAGAAAAATTCCTTGCCGATCAACTGATGGATTTTGTTTTAATAAGCTCACCACTTGATTGATGCGGTCATTTTGACCCTCACTGAAAAATGGGGAAGCTAAATAAATTTTATTTTTATAGTCTGCCATATATTAAAAGCCTCTTTGCTTTATTTACATTAATCATATCAGCAAAGAGACTTCTTTTGAAAGAATTTTCAGTTTTAATTATGAAATTACCAGCCGATTTTTCCGGCAACTTTTGGCATTTGATAAGTACCATTTTCAACAGCAGTAAATGCATCATCTAAGACATCAAGGGCCTTATCAAGTTGTTCTCTAGGAATAACCAACGGTGGCTGGAACCTTAAGATGTTGCCGGCCAAGGTGATAATAACTACCCCATGTTCAAAGGCATAGTAAATCACTTTTGTAGCAGCTTCGGGATCCGCTTTCTTGGTTTCAAGATCCTTAACTAATTCAATGCCACCATTTAATCCCCACATACGGACATCACCAATTAGGGGATGTCGTTTTTGCATATCTAAGAATCTTTGTTTTGCATACTCACCGTCTTTTGCTGACTTCTCAACTAAGTGTTCATCTTCAAGAACTCCAATAGTTGCTAAGCTGGCAGCGCAACTTACTGGATTTCCAGCAGTAGTAAATAAGTGAGCTGGGGCATCCAAACTTTGCATGATTGGTTTTTTACCAATTACAGCACTCAAAGGCATTCCTGATGCAATTGACTTACCAACGGAAATCAAATCAGGTTCAATGTCTTTATACTGTTCAATCCCCCACATTTTGCCAGTTCTGCCAAAGCCTTGGTTAACCTCGTCAACAGCAAACAAAATCCCGTTTTCATGGCAGAATTTGTAAACCATTTGCATGTATTCTTCAGGAGCTTTGACAATTCCACCGTCGCCTTGAATTGGCTCAATCAAAACACAGGCGGTTTCATCAGCCGGTAAGAATGATTCAAAAGGTTTTTTAAAAGCATCAAAGTATCTAACTGCCACATCGTGTTCCGTTTCACCCTTATATCTTCGGTAAAGATCAGGATATGGAACATGGACACAACTTGGTAACATTGGGCCAATTTTTCTAGTCATATTCAGGCTAGTTCCCGATAAAGTTTGCGAACCATAAGTAGACCCATGATAAGATCCCATGTAAGAAACCATATATTGGCGGCCCGTATAAGCTCTTGCAAATTTGATTATTGCATCGTTAGCGTCTGAACCGGAGTTTCCGAAACTTACCATTTTTTCACTTGGGCCCGGGGCAATCTGAGCTAATTTCTCAGCTAATTTAATTCCTGGAACGTGATGAAAATAAGCGGGAGTATAGTGAATCAGTTTTTGAGCCTGATCCGAAATTGCCTTAACGACTTTGGCATTGGTGTGACCAATGTTAATTGCCGATGCACTGGCCAGTAAATCAATGTATTTATTTCCATCGACATCCACTAGAGTGGCATCATGAGCATGATCAATAACTAAGTTGAAGTAATTGACCCGAGCAGATTTGGCGTAAACTTGATTTTCATCTTTAACTAATTTATTGGCTTTTTCAAGACTCATAATTCATCATCCTTAATAATCGATCATTTTTCGTGAACTTTTTCCTTATCAATAGTGGCAGTTGAGTGAGTCATTCCATAAATGAAGTAAATTAACATTCCAAACAAGAACCAGCCGCCGGCATAGATTTTAGCTTGAATATCCAAGCCCCAAAAAATTGCTAAAGCTCCTAAAAATCCAAGAGCAGGCAGAATTGGATACCAAGGCATCTTAAATGATGGTTCAGGAATATCTTTGCCTTCACGAGGACGCAATGCGTAAATTCCAACAGAAACAAACATAAAGGCGATTAAAGTTCCGGCTGAAATCAGTTGAGCCAAGAATGTAAATGGGAAGAAAGCCCCCAAAGCAATACCAATGATTGTCAAGACAACTAAGGCTCTGTTTGGAAGATTATGAGTTAATTTTCCAAGCCACTGTGGAAGCAAGCCATCACGACCAAAGGAATAAAGTAGTCGAGAACCTGCAAGCATCATACCAATCAGAGCGGTGAACATACCAACAACGGCGACACCTTGAACAATTGTTGCAATTGTTCCGTGACCACTTTGACGAAGAGCCCAGCCAACTGGTTCAGCGTTATTTGCGTAAAGTGAATAATGAAACATTCCGACAAGAACTAAAGCAACGGAAATAAATAAGACAACGGCAATAACCAATGATCCTAAAATCCCACGAGGCATTGTCTTTTGTGGATCTTTAGCTTCAGCAGAGTTAGCGGCAATTGAATCAAACCCAATGTATGCAAGAAAGATTTCGGAAACACCGGCATAGATACCTTGCCAACCACCAAAGGCAGTTCCATCTGCGTTTGGATGGTACTTTGGAATAAATGGAACATAATTGCTTGGATGAATTGCACTCAAGCCAACAAAAATAAATACCAAAATAGCAATAACTTTTAAGACAACCAAAGTATTTTCAACTCTAGCGGTCTGGGATGCCCCTCGAGAAAGCAGTAAGGCAACCAAAAGAACAACAATAATTGCGGTTAGATCCATTAAGCCACCATTATTACCAGTAGATGCACTGGCTAATTGTTTTGGCAGTTGAAAACCGGTTGGCGCAAGTAATCCTTGAAGGTTAGCAGAAAGCCCAGAGGCAACAAAGGCAACGGCAATGAAATACTCTGCTAATAAAGCCCAGCCGGCGACCCAGCCCCAAAACTCGCCAAAAACAACGTTAATCCAAGAATAAGCTGAACCAGCATATGGCATAGCCGCAGACATCTCAGCATACGCAAATGCAACCATCCCAGCAACAATTGCGGCTGCTAAAAATGAAAGGGCAACGGCTGGGCCAGCGTGTTGGGCAGCAACCACTCCTGGTAGAGTGAAAATTGAGGTTGAAACAATGGTTCCAACTCCCAAGGCCAGAAAGTCTTTAGTGGTAAGACTTCGAATTAAATGTGAATCTTTGTCCTGGTAAACAAGTGGATCTTCTTTACGAAACATTCGGGCAAACACTTTGTTCATCTATAACACTCCCCTGTTGAAATAAGTGAGAAAAGCCGGCAATAATTAAAAAATGCGCCCAGGTAATATGACATAAAAAATTTGGTAGTTTGTGGATTCTTCTCAAATTTTTAGAAACATATAGGTGGGCGCTAATCCATTAAAATTAAGTTTCCGTTTTTTGAACGAAAACTTTGGTATGTAGTGTTTTTAACGAATGAATAATATGTGCCAGCATTTTCTGCATTGCAAACAGTTTACCGCAAATTTTATTAGATTGTCAATATTTTTCTCATGTTCTTTTAATGTACATGTTCTGTTAAAAAGGTAATTTTAAAGAAGTTTAAACAGTGTTTGCGAATTTGTTTGTGGTTGCGTATAATATTATTAGAGTACGTTCATAAACTATTAGGGGTGGTCAAATGGAATTAACAATTAAGCAGATTGCGGACGAACTGAACGTATCGAAAACCGCAATTAGAAAGCATATGGATGAAAGCTTCAGAAATACATATACAAAGAAAAAGGGAAACAAAATTCTTATTACTGATGGTGGTATTAAGAAGTTGAAGTCTCAGTTTGCAAGTCACGAAGCCGAAAATAACGGAGCTTCTTCAAATGGCCAGGGGAGCCAGGTTCCAGAAGAACAGAGCGAGGAAGTTAAGTTATTGTCTCAGCAGTTTGAAGAATCCCTTAAACAAATTAAGGAAAAAGACAAACAAATCGCGGAACTTCACCAGCTTTTGGATCAGTCTCAAAGACTACAACTGGATGTGCAAAGCAAGCTTAAGCAACTCGAGCATCAGGACCAAGATAAGATTACAGCGGGAGCATCTAGTGAAACTACGGCAACTCCCAAGAAACATCATTGGTGGCAGTTTAATCGTTAAAATAGATACCAAAAAGGAAGCAAACTCAGATGCTTGCTTCCTTTTGTTTGATTATCTTTTGCTAAATTCCTATTCAATTGAAACTAATGAAATTCGGCTTGTTCCATCCACTTTACCCATATCTGAGATAAGATTATCGATAGTTCCCTTTAGATGACTTACATCTAAAGAAAAGACAATACTTGCCACATCATGAATTGGAATGTTTTGGTTAATGGTTAAAACACTAGCGTCTGAATCGGCAATGACTTTCAAAACTTCTGAAAGGATTCCTGGGCGATCCTTTAGCATTAAGGAAATTACTGCTTTTCTACTGATTAATCCTTCATCCGGCAAAAATACCAAGTCCTTATATTTATAGTATGTTCCACGACTAATCCCAACCTGTTTGACAGCTTCGGAAACCTGATGGAATTTACCGCTTTCTAACAATTGTCTAGCTTGAATTACTTTACCAAACGATTCCGGTAAAATTGAGCTGTCCACGATGTAATATTTTTCCAAACTAGAGCACCTCACTTGTTACGCCTGTTAAATCAACGTTGAGTTTTTCAACAATCCATTTTGAAAATTTGTTTGAAAAATCAGTGACAATGTTATCGGCAACTTTTTCGTCATCACAGATTGCCATCATTGTAGAACCACTTCCACTGATGTATAAAACTGACCCTAATTTTTCACAAGTTTCTTTTGTTTTTTGGTAATCGGGGATTAGCTTGGCTCGGTATGGTTCGTGCATTTTATCAATACATGTTTCTCGAATTAAATTTAAATTACCTAGCTCAATTCCCTTTATCATCATTGCACAGTGACTGACTTGATAAGTTACATCTTTGTAGCTCATTGTTTTGGGAACAACTTTTCTGGCTTCATCTGTACTTACTTCATAATTAGGAATAATTGAAACAAAGAACAGATTACTGGCGACATTATAGCGATAAATTTCTGGTGTTTTATCTGGCTTTAAAAAA
Source organism: Lactobacillaceae bacterium UBA5807 (assembly GCA_002418005.1). Taxonomy (GTDB): domain Bacteria; phylum Bacillota; class Bacilli; order Lactobacillales; family Lactobacillaceae; genus Lentilactobacillus. The sequence goes on along the minus strand of DIDF01000009.1, from coordinate 7,015 downwards.
CTAATGACCAAACCACCAACAGTTGCTGGAACAACGTTATCCGGGTGACCTTCCATTTCCGTGGCTAAAGAAGCTATTTGATCCGCAGAAATCTTATTACCAAACCAGATGCTGGCAGCCTTTAAACCAGCAACGATACAAGTAGCTGAACTTCCCAGGCCTCTAGCTACTGGCACCGTTTTTATCTGCTCAATTTTGACTTTTGGAGTTTTTTTGCCAATAAACTGGCAGCCCTTTTCAAAAGCTTCATAAACTAAATTATTTTTATTAGCAAATTTTTCTTCAAAACCGACTGCTTCAAGTACCTGGTCTGATTTATCAAAATCAAATTCGGAATACATAGATACGGCCAGGCCCAAACAATCATATCCCATTCCAACATTTGCGCTGGTTGCAGGTACCTTAATCTTTATCATAGAAAACCTCCTGGACTTTTTGGTAAACGTAATCTTCCATTTGGTCTTGTTTAATAACGTCTTTATGAAGAACCGGCATAGCCCAAACCTTTAAAAGATTTTCAGGAATCGGCACATGAGTTTTTGCCTCAATATCATGCATGTTTGCTAAAATATCATCACTTTTATCAGGCATTATTGCATTAGCAACGGCATCAACAAATTTGTATGGACTAGCAGTACTTAAAAGAATCATTGGTGTTTTGCTATCAATCTTTTGATAGTCGCGCATTACTTTGTAGCCTGCGGCAGTATGAGGATCCATCAAGTATTTATTGTTCTGATAAACTTCTTTGATAGAATTCTCGATGTTTTCGTCTGAACTGAATCCAAAGTAAAAATCGGCTTGAATCTTTTCTAAAATATTGTCACTAACCTTGTATTTACCATTGTTTTTCAGGTCATGCATTAGTTTAGCGACATAATTACTGTCGTCTTCACTTTTATAATACAGAAGTCTTTCAAAGTTGCTGGAAATTTGGATATCCATACTTGGGGCAACAGTTTTAAAGAATGGCATATTTCGATCGTAGACACCATCTTGGAAGAATTTCGATAAAACATTATTTTGGTTACTTGCCACAATGAACTTATTTACGGGAAGACCCATCAATTTTGCAAAGTATCCAGCTAAAACATCACCAAAATTTCCGGTAGGAACGGTAAAGTTAACCGGATCGCCTACCTTAATTGAATTATTTTGGACTAGTTGTTTATAAGCATCAAAGTAGTAAACAATTTGCGGAATTAATCTTCCAATGTTGATGGAATTAGCACTAGATAAAGTAACATTTTCACCAATTCGCTGCTTTAATTTATTATCATTAAATAACTTTTTGACATTAGTTTGGGCATCATCGAAGTTCCCTTCAATTGCAGCAACTTTAGTGTTACTTCCAGTTGTGGTAGCCATCTGGAGCTGCTGGACCTTTGATACTCCATTATGGGGATAAAAGACGGTGATTCCCATCTTGTCAACATCTTTAAAGCCTTCCAAAGCGGCTTTGCCAGTATCGCCACTGGTTGCGGTTAAAATCATTACTTTGTTGTCTTTATTTAAAACGTGCTTCATTAGTTGAGGTAAAAGCTGGAGACCAACATCTTTAAATGCACAGGTTGGTCCGTGAAATAATTCCAGGACATGGAAATTATCCAAAGATTTTATTGGAGTGATTTCTTCATTATCAAAACTTCCTTTGTATGCATTTTCGACGCTTTCATTAATTTCTGCTTCGGAAAAATCTGGAAGTAATTTTGAAAGGACCAATTTAGCAATTTCTCGGTAATTCATGGAAGAAATTTTTTCTATAGGTAAATTAATGTCTTGAATGTTTGGGTAAACAAAAAGACCTCCGTCATCTGAAAAGCCCTTCTTTATGGCTTGTTTTGGTGAAATTTTAACGGAATCATCTCGGGTACTGGTGTAAGAAAAATTCATTTTGTTTAACTCCTTGCTTTTCTGATGTTTATATGATAGTCTGTTTTCATAGAAAAAACAAGTGTTTATTAATAATGAACACAAGAAAAAAACAGGAGGTTGTTGGATTTTGAATATTGCTATTTTAGGATTTGGCACGGTTGGTACCGGAGTATACAAGATAATCAAGAAGGCCAACCGCCAGACAAAGGACCTCCATGTTAAGTACATCTTGATTAGAAAGAATAAACCAGAAACAATGCCAGAAATGACTGACAATATTGACCAAATTGTTAAAGATGATTCAGTTGATGTTGTTGTTGAAGTGATTGGCGGAATTGAACCAGCTCATCAGTATATTTTGTCGGCTTTGCGACATAAGAAGAGTGTTATCACAGCAAATAAGGCAGTGATTGCTAAGTATATGGATGAATTTACTAACGTTGCCAGAGAAAATAATGCTAAGTTTTACTTTGAGTCTAGTGTCGGCGGTGGAATTCCTTGGATTCAAGGTTTGGAAAGAGCTTTACGAATTGATGATGTTGATAAAATCCAAGGGATCTTTAATGGTACAAGCAACTATATTTTGGATCGAATGAAGAAGGATAAAAAGTCCTTTGATGAAGTTCTTTTAAACGCTCAACAACTAGGATATGCCGAAGCTGATCCTAGCGCAGATATTGATGGGTATGATGTTGCTAATAAATTATGTATCAGTGCTGACATTGCATACAATACTTTCATAAGTCCCGATGATAACTTGCCAGTGTTTGGAATCAGAAATATTAGTTATGAAGATTTAGTGGCATTTGGGAAGAAAAACTTAACAGTTAAGTTACTTGGAAAAAGTGATTTTCACGATGGAAAGTTTGATTATGCGGTTGAACCTACTCTATGTGCGGCAACTTCGATGGAAGCTAATACTCCTGACAACTTTAACCTAATTTCGCTTCACGGAAATACCGTTGGTGATTTAAAGTTTATGGGCCAAGGCGCTGGTCAACTGCCAACCGCCAATGCGGTGATCCAAGATATCCTTGATATTTTGCAAAATAAAGCTCATTTGGAACGTGACTTCAATAGTGGCTTTGAATATGTCCCTAATCTTATGAAGAGTGATTACGTTGTTCGTTCTGAAATGGATATCCGCAATATTTTTGCGGAATATCAAGTTGAAATGCACGGTGATTACTTTGAAATTAAGGATGTTCCAACCGGTGAAATGCATCAGTTGATGGCAATCGTATTAAAACAAGACGGGCAAGCATTTATGGCAAGCTACCCAAAAGAAGCTAGGGAGGTCGATTCCGATGAAAGTAGCGAAGTTCGGTGGGAGTTCAGTCGCTAATGCGGCACAATTTAAAAAGGTAAAACAAATTATCACCTCTGACAGTTCTCGTAAGGCAATCGTTGTTAGCGCCGCTGGGAAGAGTGCTGATCAGCCCGTCAAAGTAACCGATCTCCTTATTCGAATCAACCGATTAAGAAGGGCTGGTGAAAATTATTTGGCTACCTTTGACCAGCTTAAAAAGAGAATTTTATCGATTCGTGATGGTTTGAAATTAAATTTGGATATTGAATCTGACTTGATGGCAATTTTTAATCGAATTGATTCTTGCAGTTATGATTATTTAGTGTCTCGAGGAGAATTTTTATCTGGAAAATTAATGGCGGCTTATCTTGGGTTTCAGTTTATTGACCCAGCTCAATTTTTATTGTTTGAGAATGGTCGAGTAGATTTAGAAAAGTCTCGTGAACAATTGATGCCACTATTAAAAGCAAACCAAGGAATTGTTGTTCCCGGATTTTATGGTGCTGATGAGTTTGGAATGATTCATTTAATGCCCAGAGGCGGCAGCGACATTTCTGGGGCCCTGTTAGCTAATATACTGGATGCCAATCTTTATGAAAATTGGACCGACGTTTCCGGAATTAAGATGGCCGATCCCAATATTGTTAACCATTCGAAAAAAATTGATCGAATCAGTTATGACGAATTACATGAACTTTCCTTGATGGGTGCGAAAGTCTTTCAAGAAGATGCAATTTTGCCAGTAAAGCAAAAAGGCATTCCTGTGGCAGTTTTAAACACCAATCGTCCTCAAGAAGGGGGAACTTTGGTGGTTAATTCATCCTCAACTGAAAAACATGAGGTTGTTGGTATCGCTGGTAAACGTGATTTCGTTGTTATATCAGTTAAAAAACCTGGTTTGAATCAACACCAAGACTCAGTTGCTAAAATCTCCGCAATTCTTAGAAAATTCGATTTAAATGTTGACTTTGCTCCTTTTGGTCCAGATGTGATTGATTTGCTGGTAAGTGAAAAGGATAAGCATTGTGATTTAAAGAAACTGGTTAAAGTATTGAAAGAACAATTAAGTTTTCAAGAGGTTAATGTCCAAGATAACATTGCTTTAGTTGCAGCGGTTTCCAGTCATTTGAGAATGCAGCCAGCGCTTGCGTGTCGTTTAGCAGCGGCTTTGGATTCAAAGGATATTCCTGTCCATCTTGTAATTCAAAAAGATCAGGATATTAAGGTATTATTTGGAGTTTCAAATAGTGAATACGCTGAGACAATAAAAAATATTTATAGCAATATTCTTTCGCTAATGCCATCCAAACGGGCATTAGCATAAAAAACTTCGGTGAAATTTTCACCGAAGTTTTTATATTTTAGATAAAGCAAAAATCAAAGGAATGGTTAGCAAACTTAAGATAGTGGATAAACTCATTAAAGCCACAGCCGGACCTTCGTCGCCTTCAGCCTGCAAAGTAAACAGAACTACAATTCCGGCGACAGGACAGGCAGCCATTAATATTGTGGTATAAAAAGCGATTCCGTTGATGGCTAATAAGTTGAAGATCAGGATGGCCATAATTGGATATAGGATGTTTCTAAGAAATATTGCTCCTAAAATTGGTTTGCTTAGAAGCCGGCGACTAATTTGGATATTGGCCAAACTATTTCCAATTACAATCATCGAAAGCGGGGTATTAATTGAGCTGACATAATGAATTACTTGGTCAATAGTTCCTGGAAAATGAAATGAGCTGATAAACATTACTAAACCAACGGCGATTGCAAGAATGTTAGGGTTCAAAAGGATTGTCCGCAAGTTTTCCAATCGGTCCATTTTTTTATTTTTAGATTTAAATAATGAAATTCCGTGAGTCCAACTAAATAAGTTGAAACCGGCTAATGCTGCAACCGCAAAGAAAACTCCGGTACTACCAAAGAGCGAACTTGTTAAAGGGATTCCCATAAATCCCGCATTGGAATAGACACTTCCGTATTGGACTGTTCTTCTTAAGTTTATATTGCTTACTTTGCCAAATAAAACATGGGTAATAATAATTTCCACAATATAAAAAATGATTGTACCACCCATTACCATGGCTAACTGGCCCATCCTGGCTGATGAATACCTCTGTTCAAAAGCACTAATTATTAAGCATGGAGAGACTATGTATAGTAAGATGTTGGTGAGATCATTGGATGTTTGAGGGTGCATAAATCCCATTTTATTTACTAGCACTCCAATTAGCATCAAACAAAACATTAATACAATTTGATTTGTAAGTTGGCCAAGGTTCATATTTTCACTACCTTTCACGAAATGTAAGTTATTTAATTATACACTACATCTTTATTTTCATAAAAGCGGGGAGGGATTTTTAAATGATTATTGGTATCGATTTGGGCGGAACAAATATAAAAACAGGGATCTTTGACGATAAATTACATAGAATTGCGGAAAATTGGGGTCCAACTGAATCGGAAACCGATTCGCAAACCGTGATCAACAATATATTTAAATGCGTTGAAGGGCTTTTAAAAAAGGCAAATGCTTCTGTTAAGCAGGTTGAATTTATCGGAATGGGAATCCCAGGATTGATGGATATCAAGAAGGGGCTATCTGTTTCCTCACCAAATTTTCAAAATTGGCAGAATGTGGAAATTGTGAAAATGTTCGAACAAAAGTATTCGGTCCCCGTTTTCATTGATAATGATGTTCGGGTAAATCTTTACGGTGAACTTTGGGCTCGTCATCTTGAAAAACATCCAGAAATAAATAATGTGTTTTTGGTAACTTTGGGAACCGGCTTGGGGGCGGCCTTATACCTTGATGGTCACGTTGTCCATGGTAAAACCTTTAGTGCCGGCGAATTTGGTCATATGAATATGGTCAGAAGTGGCGGCCGACCTTGCAACTGCGGGAGCTCTGGCTGTTTAGCCCGATATGTTTCTGGAAGAGGAATCGTTGTCACAGCAAAGAATCTGTTAGTGAATTACCCAGATAGCATCTTAAGTCAATCTTCTGAATTTACAGCCAAAGATATATCGGCTGCTTACGATAAAGGAGACCAGTTGGCCGTTGAAACATACAAAAGAACTGGTCAAATGTTTGGCTTTGGTTTAGGAAACGTTATTAACCTTTTAAATCCTGATTTAATCATTATTGGTGGTGGCATGGCAAAAGCTAAAGATAGATTGATGAAATACGCCAAAGAAACTGTTAATCACCATGCCATGGGAATTCCTGTCAGACATACTAAGTTTGAGTATGCCAAGCTGGGTCAAAAAGCTGGAATGGTTGGTGCGGTGATCATGGCCAAAGAGCAAAAAAATTTTTAACTCAAAGCTGCTGATTTCATGGCATTTTCATGAGATTGATCTCATTAAATTCTTAAAAGCTATTGACAACTCAATTAAATTTGGGCTAGAATTCATTCAACAATTCAATCCAATTAAAAATTTGGTTTGAAAGAGTAAAACTTTAGTTTTATTAAGAGAGTGTCCATAAGGTGAAAAGACATTAAGACTATTGCTTGAAAGTTCAAATCTATTCGTTCACTTTTCGAGGTGAAATGGCTTTGCATCCATTAACGTGCAACGTAATGAAGGTTTCTGAGTTACGTTTGAGGAATTATCTGTAAAGATAATTTAAATTTGGGTGGTACCGCGTAAATTACGTCCCTTGGCTTAGTTGTCAAGGGACGTTTTTTATTGGATTAGGATTGAGAAAAATTTTAAAGGAGTGTGGTTCTTATGAGGTTTAATGCAAATAATGTTGAAGCAAAGAAAGTTGGGTACTTCAATGCGTTACAAAATTATGTGGAGTTACGCGTGGTGCTAGTTGAT
>DIDF01000082.1 GCA_002418005.1 Lactobacillaceae bacterium UBA5807 | reverse complement strand
AGGTACACCGTGGTCACGTTGTCTCAGAAATCAGCTTACATCCAGTTTCCGTTAATGAAGAATCATGTTGCTGATCAAGATGATAATAACACCCGATTCATCATTTTTAAAAACCAACCAGCCAATTTGAATGAATTATCCAAACAACCCCTTGATACAAATCACTTTAAGGCCCCACTCTTCGTTACACCTTCCTTTAACGACCAACCGGGAACGCTATATAAGATATTAGGTTACTTTGCTAAGGCTAAGCTAAACTTAATTACCCTAATGTCTCTTCCAACCAAAACTGAGCTTGGTGTTTACTCGTTTTACATTGAAGTTTCCGGAACGCGCGATCAACAGGAGGAAATATTCGCAACGCTCAAAGAACTTGCTTCAACCTATCACGTTCACCTACTCGGTTTTTACGCTGTTTGAGCCGTTTGAGATTCAATTTCTGCCCGTTGCTTTTCAGCAGCTCGCCTTTTAGCTTCATTTTGTCGGTGATATTCTGCTAAATGAACCGCTTGGGTAACAAACAAGTGAGTCGCAGCTTCATAATGATATTTACGACCCAGGTTCGCGATGTAGCCATTAATATAATCAACTTCAGTTGGGCGATCCTTAATCATATCCTGATACATGGAAGGGTAATGAAGCGGCATATCAATTCGGGTATTATGATCCAAAGCTGCCATCTCTTCATCTCGGGTTGAAACCAAATGAATGCCGGCACGGGCACAAATGTCATAAGCTTCATCAATTAATTGACGACCCATTTGATAAGCCCCTTTGAAATTACCAAATTCACCCATCGGAATTTCAAACATTGTACAAATCGTATTGATAACAGAGTTAAAAATAACTTTTGTCATCAAAGTTCCAGTAAAGTCATTAGTTAAAGTTGGATTCATTTGAGCCTTCTTTAACTCATTGAATAGCTGATAGCACATGTCATCCGGCTTTTCATTCAACGGGCACATGTTCATCATACCGGCACCGCGTTTGCCCATAAAATCAACTTCACCGGGACCTGGTAGAACCGTGGCAATTAAAGCAGTGCCACCAATGATTTTGTCATCGGCAAAGTACTTCTGCAGTTTTTCAATGTGGCCCATCCCATTCATACAGGTAAAGGCATACTGACGATCATTAAAGAAGTGCTTGCAGCGTTTCAGGTAATCTTCCAACTGCATTTGCTTTGTGAAGAAAATCAGCATATCCGGATCATCATCATAAGTTTCAGGAGTTTCCAATTTAATCTTTGTCAGGTAGCGATCTTTATGATCCCGCATAACGTAGACGCCGCCCTGCTCACGGATTTTATCGATATGTGGTTGCCAAGTATCAATAAACGTGACATCATTGCCGGCCTCCTGCAGTAAAATTCCGTAACGTAACCCCATTGCACCTGCACCAATCATTGCGAACTTCATAAAAATCACTCTCCATTTTCTAATATATTTTTGACTAAAAAAAGCGCCCTTGATCTTTTTATAAGATCAAGGGCGCTTATGCGTGGTACCACCTTTATTCACGATCTGCTCACACAAATCGTCTCTTCGCGTACAGTCTAAAGACGACGATACGCTAGCACTTTAAGGGGTGCCCACCGTAAATACTCATTTCTTCGCATTTACTGCTTAGAGGTTACTTTCACCTAACGCCTCATTATCCCTTCTCACTTAACGGGACTCCCTGAAATGATTTCGCAAAGTTACTCTCCTCATCGCTGCATTTCTTTCAATCAAATTTTAATGTGCCTTTAATTTAACCCATGAAATTTTAATTGTCAACATAATTTTTAAAAATAATCATTTTTAGTCGGCCTTTAATATAAAAAGATCCCGTTAAATGCCAAGGAAATTAACATTTTAACGAGATTATTTTTCAAAAAATAAATTTAATTTTCACCCAACAACCGTTTTAGACGAGCAATTCGTTCATTCAAAGGTGGGTGCGTATCAAACATTTTAACTAAAAACGGCGTGCGTCCTTGTTTCGTTACCGGTTCATTGATGTAAAGAGCTGGATGTAAGCTGATTCCTGNNTTATCTCCAGATCAAATTAGCAAAGCTTTAAGCAGGGCATTGAAAGAGATTGCTATTCAAGTTGATATGAAATAGTTAAAAAATACCATACGTTCAGGGTTTCTAACTGACATTTAGCCTCTATAACTATATCAGAGTGATATTTGTAATCAGTAGATGTTTTTAGTGTGCTAATAATTAGCGTATTTTTTCTCATTTCAACACGATAATTAACATGGACTTGGCAAAAGAAGAGAATAAGCAAGAAGAAAATGTGCCACAACTTAAAAGATATGAAGTCTTTTTTTATATAAGCATAAAGTGTCATCTGCTTATCACTGGTGCTAGAATCGAAAAAACAAAGTTATAATTCATACAAGGATGGTCCCTAACAAATGAAACGAATTGCAGTATATTGTGGTGCCGCCATGGGAAATGATCAAGCTTATCAAACGGCTACTATTACACTGGCACATTACCTAGCCACTCACAATCTAGAACTTGTATATGGCGGTGGCGGGGTTGGTTTGATGGGCTTATTAGCCAATGAGGTCCTTGATGCTGGTGGTCGTGTACAGGGTATCATGCCAAAAGAACCTTATGAACGTAGTGCCGCTTTCCCAAGGCTAACTAATCTAAAGATTGTGGATAATATGGCTATCCGCAAGGCAACGATGCTAACCCTATCTGATGCCTGCATTGCGCTACCAGGTGGCCCTGGTACACTCGAAGAAATTTCTGAAGCTTTTTCATGGGCACGCATCGGCGATAATCCTAACCCTTGCATTTTTTTCAATGTCAATGGCTATTATGATCCTTTGCAAACCATGTTTGATAATATGACTGAGAAGGGTTTTCTAACAGTTGAAGATCGTGAAAAACTACTTTTTTCCGACTCACTAGATGAAATTTTCAAATTTATTGCAGATTATCAACCACCAAAAATCAGAACATATGTCAAATAACCAATAAAATAAATTTATTTTTCAATATATAGTTGACAAAACATCCCTAAACGCGTTAATCTCTTATTAAATTAAATTATGATTAAAAAGCAATAAGGAGAATTTTACCTTTCGCTGTGTTTAGAGAGTCGCTGTTTGGTGAAAAGCGATACACAAAAATTGATAATGATCATCTCTCAGCTGTGTTGTGAACATCAATTGATTATTAAACAGCATTGGGGACACCCATTATCGTGTGAACGTCTAGTAATTTTGCTGTACGTGAGATGTTTTTAAAACAATTAAGGTGGTACCGTGCTAATGCGCCCTTAACTTTGACCAGGAATTTGATCAAAGTTAAGGGCTTTTTTCATAACAATTTGTAAAACTTGGGAGGTGATGTCTTATAGAATCCGATATTAGTCATTTAATAAATAATAATTCGACAATCAATCATCTATTTAGCCATAACAATAAGACAGACGCCTCATATGGATAATTTGTCCAACTTTTATGGCTAATCAGTCGCAGAAAGAAGGCAATAAGAATGAAATATGCAGTATTAGGATCAGGTGCAATGGGATTGCGGTTTGGTGTCCTACTACAAGAAGCCGGTTTTGAAGTGGATTTTGTAGATACATGGGATAAACAACTTAGTACCATTCGGTCACAACATGGCGTTTATGTCTCCCGTGACGGGCAAAATAAACACCTCGTACCAATCAACGTATACTCTCCCGAAGAATATGACGGACGCGCAGACATTCAGATTGTCTTTACCAAGCAGTATATGCTAGCTGAACTTTTGGATCGCTGCGCACATTTCTTTAATGACAAGCACTATGCGCTAACTTGTATGAACGGCATGGGACATATTGAAAAATTGAATCAGTACTTCGCTCCCGAACACGTTATTGGTGGTACAGCCATGATTGGTACCGTGCTAAACAAAGCAGGCGATGTGGATTTCATTGGTCAAAAAGGTGCTGGATCAGTTAACTTTGCGAATCAAACTGAACAACCAGATGACGTCACCCAGGAAGTAGTTGCTGATTTTAAGGTAGCTGGTATGAATCCAACATTAACAACTAATTTTAATGGGACTTTAATGGCCAAGGTTGTTTTCAATTCAGTGGTCAATACGCTTTGCACAATGTTTAAAGTCCGCATGGGTGAATTCATCCAGGCGCCAACAACACGTGCGTTATCTATCCAGTTAATTGACGAAGCTTATGATGTTTGTGAACGTGCTGGTATTAAATTATTAACTTCGCGCCAAGAAGAATGGCAGCAAGTGGTCACCGTTAGTCAGACCGGTAACCCCTTGCACTTCCCTTCGATGTACCAGGATCTATCAAATGGTCGTGAAACCGAAGTGGATTATATCAATGGCTATATCTATGATTTAGGCAAAAAGTATAACTACGAAGCATCTACCCACAATTTCTTACGTCATCTGGTTCATCTCACTGAATTTACAGATAAGTTTGATGTCAATGGCTTTATTAATCAAGTTCTTGAAGATGATAAAGCTAGTGAGCAAAAAGTTGCCGCAGTTTCACAGTAAACATATTACAATTTAATCAATCAATTTATTATCACGAGGAGAATGTATCATGAAAGAAAAAGTTGAAAACTTGGATTGGAACAATTTAGGATTTGAATATCACGATTTGCCCTATGACTTTGAGGCAAAGTACAAAGATGGTGAGTGGCAACCAGGTGAGTTGACGACTCGTTCAACCGTCGAATTATCAGTTGCTGCCGAAGTGCTCCACTATGGCCAAGAAGTTTTTGAAGGCCTAAAAGCTTATCGTCGTAAGGATGGTAAGATCAATCTATTCCGTCCCGAATTGAATGCTGAACGCATGGTTGATTCTGCTCAACGTATGATGATGGTTCCTTATCCAGTTGATGCTTTTGTTGATGCCGTTAAGCAAGTTGTGAAGGCTAATGAAGAATTTGTCCCACCATACGGTACAGGTGCTTCTCTCTACCTACGACCATTTATGATTGGAACAAGTAGTGTCGTTGGTGTGACGCCAGCAACCGAATATACCTTCCACATTTATGCAACACCCGTTGGTGCTTATGTAAATGGTCTAAACCCTTCACCATATACTGTAAGCGAATATGACCGTGCTGCATATGCTGGTACCGGTCAAGCAAAGACCTCAGGAAATTATGCAAGTAGCTTATTCTCTTCAGCAAAAGCTCATCAAGAAGGTTACGCTGATTGCTTATTCTTAGACCCTCGTGAACACAAGTATGTTGATGAATTTGGTGGTGCCAACTTCTTTGGTATCACTAAAGAAGGTCAATTTGTAACCCCCAAGTCAGAATCAATTTTGCCTTCAATCACCAAGCGTTCTCTACTACAATTGGCTAAAGATCAAGGATTAGATCCAGTTGAACGCCCAGTACCATTTGATGAAGTCGATCAATTTGCTGAAGCTGGCGCTATGGGAACAGCCGCTGTTATTTCTCCTGTTGGTTCGTTAACTTATGAAGGTAAAAAGCATGTCTTCTACAGCGAAACTGAAGCTGGACCAGTGACGACGAAACTATACAACGAATTAGTTGGTATCCAATATGGTGACCGTCCTGATCCATACAACTGGACACAAACGGTTGACTAATTAATTTATCATTACAAAAAACAACTGAGCTCACTATGAGTCTGAAGTGAACCCACAAAGTTGGACAACTTAATTAAGCTATTAGTTGATTGGCAAGTTCTCGGTATTGTACCGGTGACTTGCCTTTTAGTTTTGTTCTGATTCTGCGATTATTGTAAAATTCAATCCACTCAGTCATCGCTTGTGCAAGACTTTCTGGATTTTCGAAGTGTTCATCCATCATCTCTGATTTCATGAGATGAAAAATGTTAAGTAATAGAGACACCATAGCCTTTCCCAATGGAAAGCCAAACCATAGAATATAAAGAAGAATTCACAGAGAAATTAAAAAAAGAAATTACTGGCTTTTTAAATGGTGAGGAGACTGCGTATATATACTTAGGCGTTGATGATGATACCAGAAAAATCATCAGAACATTTAATGATGAGGAGAAACATAAATATGAAGAAATCATCAGTAATTGGGCTAGTACTTCCTTTTACCCATCGGCAGTTAATCTAATAAAAGTTCATACCGATAACGAGCCCCTTTTGGATGTAAGCTGATTCCTGAGACAACTTTTAAGAGAGTATATAATGAATAAATCGTCTCTCAAAAGGAAGGAATTTTTACATGCCAACTCGTTACGACAAAGAATTCAAACAAAACATCATCAAC
>DIDF01000055.1 GCA_002418005.1 Lactobacillaceae bacterium UBA5807 | reverse complement strand
ATCTATCAAAAATTGTTAAAAGAATTTCCAAAAGAAGATTCACTCAAAGTTAATTTGGCCGAAATTGCTATTGATGATGATAAAGACGACCAAGCTTTAAATCTTTTATCTCAGGTTAAGCCTGGAACTGAAGAGTATATTCGTTCCTTGATGGTTGCCGCTGATCTTTATCAGACCCAAGAGATGTTTGAAATTAGTGAACAAAAATTATTGGAAGCTAAAAGATTGGATCCAGACGAAGACGCAATTAATTTTGCTTTGGCGGAATTTTATTTTTCCACAAGAAATTATCGTAAATCTGTAAATCTCTATCTTGATTTAATTAAAAAGGGTCAACTTGAAATTTCTTCCGTTAATCTCGTTGAAAGACTTGGAGTTTCATATGCTGAAATCGGCAAATTTGAACAGGCGGTTGGTTATCTAGAACAGATAAAAACGGCTAATATGAATAGTGACGTAAAATTTGAATTAGCATTTACGTACTATAATCTAAAAGATTATCAAAAGGCTATTAAATCCTTCGAAGATTTGCGCGATTCTGATCCTCANNTACAGTTCTCTTTATCCTTATCTTGCGGATTCTTACCTAAATTTAAATCGAACGGATGATGCTTTAAGAGCAATTCAAGAAAGCTTGGGAGTTGATCAATATAATGAAAAACTATGGCTGAAAGCTGCCCAAATTGCCATTAGAGCTGATAAGGCCGACCTAGTTCAGAAATATTTACAAAAGGGCTTAGAAATTGCTCCAGAAGATTTAGCAATTCGAACAACTCTTTCAGACTGGTATGTTAAACACGAAAAGTATAGCGACAACATTAAACTGCTGAAACCCCTTCAGGAGGACAATGAATTTGATGCCCATCTTGCTTACAATTTGGCGGTTTCTTATCATCAAATTGGAAATATCAAATCTGCCGACCGTTATTTTCAAATTGCTGCTCCGGAACTTTCGGATCAGTCTGAATTTTTAAAAGATGCAGCTCTTTTTTATCGCGAGATTGGTAAATTTGATCAGGAATTAAGTTATCTTCAAAAGTACTTGAAGATTGTTCCTGATGACGTTGAAATGGCCGAGATGTATGACGAAGATTCTCAGACTAATTAAAAAATTTTGTAGCGTTTAGGTCTCTTATATGTGAATCCTTCACCAATTGCTTCATTTNNCAGTAAATAATATTCTTTGGGTCTCTGGAATAACCTCCTTCGGCTTTTAGAAAAGTTGTTCCGCGGTTCAATTCATCCATTAGACTTTGCGAAATTTCCTGGGCTTTATTGCTAATAATCAAAATTCCTCGGGCAGCGTAAGCCCCTTGTTGGGTGAAATTAACCATTACTGAAAAGATCCAAACGTAAATTAATGTATATGCCATTTGACGGACATCCAAATAAATAAGTGACGAAAAAAGAACTACGACATCCATCGTTAACAAAGTTCTTCCCATCGGGACCCCACGAAAGCGTTCAAATAGTCGAGCAACAATGTCTACTCCGCCGGTGGTGCCACCAAAACGGTAAATCATACCAGACCCAAAGCCACCGCATAAACCGGCGCCAATCGCTGCTAGGAGTAAGTCATGTTGAATGTTAATAGTTAATGGTACTCGCTGCCAAATCCATAAGAAGGCCGCTAAGGCGATTGTTCCATAAAGGGTATAAAACATATCTTTTCTGGTAAGGTATCGAAGGCCAACGGCAAAAAGTGGGATATTTACAAGAATTGTTGAATAGGCTGGGTCAATATGGAAAAGGGCCCGTAAAAGTAAGGTTATCCCAGTTACTCCGCCATCAGCAAGGTGGTTATAAATATTAAAGAAGACAATCCCAAATCCATAGAGTGCACTTCCTAAAGTAATCACTAATAGATCGAAAAAAGAAATTCTAAATTCTTTTTTCGTTCTTTTTTTATTTTGCGTTTTGATGATATATCCCCCCCGTTATTTGATTATTTTTATTGTACTTCATTGCGAGCTATCTTTTTTAAAGCTAATTATTCTGTTAGAATTAGCAGTTGAGAATATTTTATTGGATGGCGATAATTTTGGACATGACTAAAGTCCCCGAAGAATTTACTGAAGCACTACCAATTCTTCAAAAACTAAATAAGGCCGGTTATGAAGCTTATTTTGTTGGTGGGTCAGTTAGAGACACTTTATTAAACAGGCCAATTCATGATGTGGATATTGCAACGAGTGCTTATCCAGCAGAAGTTAAAGCATTATTTAATAGGACTGTTGATACAGGTATAGAACATGGGACAGTGATGGTTTTAGATCACGGGACTGGATATGAAGTAACTACATTCCGGACAGAATCAGGTTATCAAGATTTTCGCCGTCCTGACAAAGTAACTTTTGTGCGCTCTTTAAAAGAAGATTTAAAAAGACGCGATTTTACAATTAATGCTTTGGCAATGTCAGCCGATGGTAAAATAACTGATTTATTTGGTGGAATAGCTGACATGAAAAAGAAAATTATTCGAGCAGTTGGTATGGCAGATAAACGGTTTCATGAAGATGCTCTGAGGATGATGAGAGCCATCAGGTTTGCTAGTCAACTTGATTTTGTGGTTGAAGATAATACTTTGACTGGAATTAAAGATAACCACATGCTTCTAAGAAAAATCGCCGTTGAACGCTGTCATACTGAATTCGTTAAAATGATGCTTGGCGCGGATCCGTCAATGGGTTTAAAAATGATGATTGAAACAGAACTTTTTTTAGCAATGCCAGGTTTTGAAAATCAAAAGGTTGGTTTAGAAAAGTTGATGAGTCAAAGTTTGAAATTAAAAAATGAAGCTCAAGTATGGGCAATTATTGCCTTTTATTTTGAGTTGAATATTTCTCAAACTCAAAAATTATTAAGAAATTGGAAATCTTCTGTCAAGTTAATAAAAGAGGTTACTTNNTTGACCTATCAAGTTTTATTAAAGATTGCAAACAATCAGGTAAACGATTTCGATTTATTTGAAGCCCAAGAAGTTGGGGTCAAAAATGCCGTGGATTTAATTTCTTATACCGATAGTACTTTGGATGGTGATAAAATAGTTCAAAGGTTTAAACGACTACCAATTACTGAAGCAAAACAGTTAAAAATTTCTGGTGGTGAACTAATCAAACAAAAGGTCTTGTCTCCAAGCCCACTTTTAGGCGAGATTCTTAAAATACTGGTTAAACAGGTGGTTCAAGGAAAAGTAGTTAATCAAAAAGATCAATTAATTGAGGCTTCAAAAAAAATTAAAGCCCAAAAATTACAAGAAAGGAGCAATTAGAAAATGCAAACAATGCGGGTTGAAAGCTTGAATAAAACTTACGGTGAAAAGACTTTGTTCGATCATATCAATTTTATTATTAATGAACATGATCGGATTGGCTTAATTGGGACTAATGGGACAGGCAAAACTTCGCTTCTAAACGCAATTTCTGGCAACGACCATGATTTTACTGGTGATATTGTTACTCCTAAATCTTATTCTATCGCCTACCTTAAACAAGATCCTAAACTTGACGGTAGTTTGTCCATTATGGATGCAGTCTTTTCAGGTTCTCAAGAAGTCTATAGAATAATTCGTTACTACGAAGAAGCTTTAGCGGAATATTCCAAAAATCCCGAAGATCCTCAGACACTGAAGAAATATACTCGAGCCGAGGATCAAATGAATGAAAAGGACGCTTGGAATGCTGAAAGTGACGTTAAAACCATTTTAAGTCAACTGAAGATTACCGACTACCAGCGGAAAATAAATACTTTATCAGGTGGGCAAATTCGCCGGGTTGCTTTAGCGCAGGTTCTAATTCAATCTCCGGATTTATTGCTACTTGATGAACCAACCAACCATTTGG
>DIDF01000095.1 GCA_002418005.1 Lactobacillaceae bacterium UBA5807 | reverse complement strand
TTGTGGAATGATTTTTGCTTCATGACATTTTTTGCCTGCACGCGCATGAACAACTCTGGCGTAAATGTAGGCAAGGGTTCAAACGCTTTTTTCAACTTTCCTGTGGTCATTGTATCTCCCACCTGGTAAGTTCCTGTATCATAAACACCGATAATATCTCCAGCCACTGCATTTTGAACATTTTCACGCGTATCTGCCATAAATTGTGTCACATTAGCAAGTTTGACCTGTTTTCCAGTCCGCACAAGTCGAACCCCCATGCCGCGCTCAAATTCACCCGACACAATGCGCACAAAAGCAATGCGATCGCGATGTCGTGGATCCATATTTGCCTGAATTTTAAAAACAAATCCAGAAAATTCACTGGCATCCGGATTAATTAAATTTCCTTCTTCAGTCTTATGTGGACTCGGAGCTGGAGCATACTTTAAATAAGCATCGAAGAAGGTCTTAACCCCAAAATTAACCAGGGCCGAACCAAAGAAGACCGGTGTTAAATCGCCAGTGGCAATCTTTTTTTCGTCAAAGGGATTTCCCGCGGTGTTCAAAAGTTCGATATTATCCCGAGCATCTTGGAACTGAGGATCATCGTTTAAAGTATCTTGATTTAACGCATTACCATCATCGTCTAATGGAACATATTCACTTGGTTGATCATGTTTGTATAATTCAACTCGTTTATTGTATCGGTCATATATTCCAGTTAAAGTTCTGCCCATGCCAATTGGCCAGTTCATTGGGTAAGCATCGATTCCAAGGACTTCTTCTAGTTGGTCAACTAAATCCATTGGGTCTCTGCCATCTCGGTCTAATTTGTTCATAAATGTAAAAATTGGAATGCCCCGCATTTTACAAATTTGAAATAGCTTTTTGGTCTGGGGTTCAATCCCTTTAGCTGAATCGATAACCATGACAGCTGAGTCAACCGCCATCAAAGTTCGGTAGGTATCCTCAGAAAAGTCCGCATGTCCTGGAGTATCCAAAATATTAATTCGCTTGCCATGATAGTCAAATTGCATTACTGAACTGGTAACGGAAATTCCTCTTTTCTGCTCGATTTCCATCCAATCAGATTTTGCGAAACTACCACTTTTCCGTGCTTTAACCGTCCCAGTTTGTCTAACAACCCCACCAAATAAAAGCAGTTGTTCGGTAATGGTTGTCTTACCAGCATCCGGGTGAGAGATTATCGCAAAGGTTCTTCTGGTACTATCTTCTTTTTTTAGTTGTTGATCCGTCATATTAACTTCCTTTCAGCCGGAAAATTCTACTTGTTAATCTTAACATAAAAAACCGTCAGTACAGAGTACTAACGGATTCAAACTTAAATTCCTTTTTCAATTTGATGCATGACATAATTAACAACTTTTAATGAACTAAGACCATCGTTGATCGCACAGAATCGGTTGTAAAACTTCATAAACTGGTCATTAGCACTCATATCCGGATGAGCCAAAACATGTTGAATTTCTTCCAGCAGTTGACTTGAATTCTTGGCAATTTTTCCTGGAAGATCTCGTTGATAATCCAAATAAAAGCCTCGCAGTTCCTCTTTATAAAGGTGATAATCATACGGATAAAACAGAATTGGTCGCTTAAGATATGCATAATCAAAGAAAACTGAAGAATAATCCGTGATCAACAAATCTGATACCAAATAAAGGTCCGAAATATTAGGATAATTTGAAAAGTCATAAACAAAATCAGAGTAGTCACTAATATCCAAAGCGTTTGAGATCAAGTAATGCATTCTTAAAATCAAAACTGTGTCATTTCCAAATGACTTTCGAAAATCATCAAGATTAAATGGAAGTTCAAAGGTATATTTACCTTTTTCAGCAAATTGGTTATCCCGATAAGTTGGGGCATACATGACAACTTTTTTATCCAAAGGAATCCCCAACTGTTTTTTAAATTCATTGATTTGATTAGGTTCTGTATTTATTAATTCATCATTTCGAGGATAGCCGACTTTTAAAATTTGATTATTGTAACCAAATGCAGACCGGAAAATTCTGGTGGAATAATCATTTGGCGAAACCAATGCATCCCAGCGATTAGCTTCGCGGACAAAGTTTTTATGATACTTTGCTGTGGTTGTCCCAGGCATTGAAACATTTTCAATATCTAAGCCCAATTTCTTAAGCGGAGTCCCATGCCAAGTCTGAATATATGTCAGATAGGAAGGCTTTTTGACCCAAGAAGGAAATCGAGCATTGCTAATCCAAAATTGTGATTTTTCAAGCAGTCGAACCCACTTATTGGTTCTTCTAACCACATATTCGATTTGATTTTGACGGCAGAACTTCTTAAGCGAACGGTCAATTGACCAGACCATTCTAATGCCAGGATATAATTTCTGAAATAACTGGTAAATAGCATAAGGACTATCACTTACTTGCCGGCCACCAAAGCTTTCAAAAATTATCGTGGTATTTTCGTAAGGGGTATGACCAAATTTAAATAGTTGTCTCATTCGAACAAGATTCAATTTGTCGGAAATCATCCTAATGACGTCAGCTATGGTTCCAGCTTTACCAGCAGCGGCAACAATCTTTTCAGGAATCGTAGCCCCTTTGAATTCCTTGACCAAAATACCATTATTAAATTTCTTTTCCAGCAAAATTGTTCGATTACCAGGAAGCTGAATCTGATTAGCTTGCTCCGCTAAGGACTTAGCAATTACTATTCTTTGAGAAATATCTTCATTATTCAACTGATATTCAATAAACAATTCACCGGTAGAATCTTTAGGAATATTGGTTAATGGAATGGCAACCGAAAACATCCCTTTAAAAAGAGTTTGAGTCACAGGAAACTTCAAAATACCATTATTCCCTTGATTTTTTAAAACAATTTGCTGATTTTTAATTATCGTCCCATCAATTTTGTTATAACCGGTAATTTCAAGGTCAGTATCTGTCAAGTTCACTGAGTTGATCATAAATTCTTCTCGCGACTGCTGAGTTCGAATATTGAACAAAGCCATTCCAGAACCATCACTATTAAATTGATAATAGCTAGTAAGCCCAAGTTGGTGGCGATCACTCAAATATTCACTTTCAACTTGAATTACTTGTTGAGTTTGTCGGGAATTGGTTATGAAGTAAATTTGCCATTCAAATTCGCTTTGATCACCATTTTCAAAATAGAAATCCTTAGCACTAATCTTTACTTTGATCATATTTTGAACTGATTCCCTAACAATTGGCCGAGTAATCGACGCTAAACTGTTTTTTTCAATAAACAAGAAATGTGAATTTTCTAAGGAGCCAGAAAAATCAAGCAGTTCAAATTCCAAAAATTGAGCTCGCTTTTTTTGATGAACTCCAGATAATATTGCTCTCACTTCTCTGCCCCCTAGTAGTTAAAAATTATTTCCCTTGGCAAATGTTTTAAAGCCCCGACTGTATATTGCATATCCAAATAAAGCCTGGCTCCTTTGGTGTTCAAATCAGAAATAACATGATGATAAAAAGAATAAACGTTATTAAAACGGGTATAGTGTTGATATTCAATAACACTAGTTCGAATACTGCGATTACTTCCCTGATAGGTCTTTACCAAATTATCATTACTTTTGGAATTGTCATCGTCTTCAAGATTTAATCCCTCCGGAATTTCGATAGACGCCGAATTTCCAACTGTATAAGTAACTCTGAGAGGCTGCTTATAATTAATAAACCTAAAAACCAATTTCTCAGATTTATTTAAAAGTAGGCTTTCAGAAAGAAAACTTCCTTCATATTTTTCGATTCCAAAGAGGTCTCCATTTTGGTCATAATTATTGACCTGCTTAATTTCTCCTTCTTTTGACATAAGGATCGTGTGTATAGGCCGATCATCAGCATCAAACAAAGTCTCGGCAACGGGACGGGCATACTGATCAATGAAAGTAATTTTATGGTTCTTAGTAGAGTGATTATCATGTTTTTCAAGACCATCAAAATCCATGTCTAAGAAATCATCGCTTTGTAAATCAACTCCTTGATAATCTGAGTAAATCTCAGCCAGTGAAAGCAAGCGAACAGATTGCTTACCATTTGGAACCAAATGGCTAAATAACCGTCGAGCTTGCCAAACATCATCAAAATTTGTCATTGCCAGCAAAACAACTATTTCGAATTTTTGCTGAATTAACAGATTCACTTCACTCAAAAATGTTGCTTTTCGAATTCCGGCAATCGTTGGAACCAAAAAGATAGCTTTTTTCATAATTTCCTCCCGAATAAGAAATCAAATGACGGAAAAGATAAATTAAAAATTTCAGTTTTATTTTCACGCTGCAAAAAAGCGAGACCACACTTTGCTTCCAAATAAAGGCCAAATATTGTAAATCAATGGGATCTGCAATATTCCACTTAATATTTAGAGGCAAAACATCAAAGTCCCGCTGTTATTTATTGGAATAACCTATAACTCACCACAAAATTTGTTAACAATTTGAAGTTTTGCTCTGTTTTCTGACCGTCAACCACGTTTTAGTATGAATTATGTAAATTAGCTATGCTTCCCAATGCTTTTCATCCTGAAGGCCAAGATCAGCCTTAATTTTTGTGGTTGAAATACCTTCTGTCCTAGGCAGATATACAACTTCACAATAATCTTTCAAGAAATCAAATTTACCTTCCCAATCATCACCCATTACAAAAACGTCAATATTCCGCTCTTGAACATCATGAATCTTTTGGTCCCAGTTAGTTTCGGGAATAACTTCATCCACGTAACGAATTGCTTCTAGAATATACTTTCTATCTGCATAAGAAGTGTAGGCTTTTTTACCTTTAATGGCATTAAACTCATCGGATGAAAGACAAACTGTTAAATGGTCTCCCAAGGCCCGAGCTCTCTTTAAAAGCCTAATATGCCCCTTGTGAAGCAAATCAAATGTTCCGTAGGTTATAACTTTTCTCATAACTTCTCCTGTTTTACTGAACTCTTAGTTTATATAATCTCGAAAAAATAACACATAGTAAATACTATCATATCAATTCGTTTCGTCAATATTTATTAAATATTCTTACATTATTCCAATTGAGAAATATTGTACATGTGGATAATGACAACTTTTACAACAGCATAAAGAGGAACAGCTAAAATCATGCCCATTAGGCCAGCAATATTTCCAGCCGCCAACAAAATAATGATGATTGTTAATGGATGAATTTCCAGTGATTTTCCAATAACATTTGGATATACCAAATTCCCATCGATCTGCTGAACAATAATTACGACAATAATGTTGTATATCGCAAGAAGTGCGCCACCATTTGAAAAAGAAACGATTAAAGCCGGAGCAATTCCAATGTATGGACCAAGATATGGAATGATATTAAAGAAGCCGGCAAAAACTCCAAGCAACAAAGCATATGGCAAACCAATAATAAAGTACCCGATAGAGGTAAAAGTTCCAACAAACAAGCATTCAATTAACTGACCGCCAATATACTTAGAAATCGTCCGGTTCATTTTGTTTAAAAGATCCATTGTTTGTTTTCGATGCTTTTCAGGAATTGCCTTTTCAATGGTTGGCCCTAATTTATAGCCATCTTTTAACATATAAAACAAAACAACTGGAATCGTAATTGCATTAATGACTACTCCGGCTGCAGTGGAAACAAATCCGCCTAAGCCATTAGTTAAAGAGCTAAATATCCCTGTGGTCCAGGATGTAATGTTCTTCGAAAATTTATCCGTCAAAGCAGAAAAATTGATTGTTTTCAAAAAACTTTGAGTGTTTAAATCACTGATTGTTTTATTTGCCCATTTTTGAACAGTATCAATGAAAGCCGGAAAATTATTAATCATTGTAGCAAACTGGGTAATAACTTTAGGAACAAAAAATACGGCAGCTAAGGCAATCAAGCCTATAAAAAGCAGAAAAATGATTGCTACGGCCCACGTCCTGGAAATCTTCTTATGTTGACTAATTTTGACCTTGGTCAACAAATCAACCAGCGGATTCAAAATATAAAATAAAATTCCGGCAACTAGAATCGGGATAAAAATTGTCGAAGCAAAAATTCCTAAGGGTTTGAACATAAAACCAATTTTGGTGCAAACCCAAATAATCGCTACAACAATCAAAACCTCCACCGACCAAAACATCATCGAAGAGTTCTTCATTTTGTCCAGCAATTTTTATCTCCCCTTTCTTAAACAAAATTAATTATTCTCATTGTACCATAGGCACTTAGCACAGAATAACTGTGATTTTGGCCATATAAATCTTATTTTAATTTTTGAGATAACTCTATGTATCTTTGATACCAGATTGCGATAAATTCTTTGGAAAAAGGTCCTTTTCCCTTGTTAGCCCAATCAATAATAATTTTGACATTATCTTTTAAAATCCGGTCAATATCAGGTCCATAGTGCCATTTTTTACTAAAATCTAAATATTCGTCAACATCAAGTAGTTTCCTACGTCCATCAGGAAAAATTTTCACGTCCAAATCATAATCAATATATTTTAAAGCCTCTTTATCTAACAAATATGGTGAGGCCAAGTTACAGTAATAGGAAATACCATCTTTACGAATCATTGCTACAACGTTAAACCAATATTTGCGATGAAAATAAACAATGGCAGGCTCACGAGTAACCCAATGTCTACCATCATCTTCAGTGACAAGAGTGTGGTTATTACAACCAATAAAAGAATTCTGGTTAATCTTGAGGACCATTGTCTCTCGCCAAGTCCGATGCAAACTTCCATCATGTTTATAGCTTTGAATAGCAACAAAGTCGCCTTCACGCGGCAATTTTTTGGGTTCCGACATTTTAAGCCCCAACTTTCTTTTACAATCAAGACTACTTTTACAGTCCACCATCAATTATAGCAAAAAAAGGCTTAAAAAGCCCTTTCAACGCGATTCTTTCAAGGAGTCAATCACTAAATTAATATCATCCATTAAAAAACCTTTTCTAAATAAAGCTTGTTTGGTTTTTTGAACCTGAATTGAATCAGGCTGCCGAGAATATTTTTGCCAATATCTGCTAGCCAAATTTTGAATAACTTGTGAATCTTGGTCGGCTAAACTGCTAAAATCCCCTTTTGCCATAATCTCCGAGATCATTTCATAACTAAAGCCTCGCCTTGCCAATAAATTTTTAACCTTATTGATGAGCATTTTTTTTGAATCTCGAGAAGATGACCTTAACTTTTTATTAGCAACTTCTAACCCAATTTCTTTTTGCATTTTGCGTGGGTAATAATTATCTAAACTGTTTTGAATAAACTTTTCGTCAACTTTTTTCATTTTTAACTTTGAGGTGATCCATACTGGCCCATTTTTTCGTTCATTAACTTCTGTTCTGACAAAACTATCAGCGTATTTTTGATCATCTAACAACTGTTCGTCTTTTAACTTATTGATTACCCACTCGATGCTTTGCTGATCATCACTTAATTCTGACAATTTTTGGCGGACTTCAGACTCAGTCTTAAGGGTTTTGGATAAATAATTTAAAGCTCTAGAATATAACTTGGAATGATTATCAGCCAAAGTAAGGCGGTCAATCACTTTGTCATTTACTTCCATTCCCTTAAAAACTCGATATTTGATTAACACGGACTCACTAATTGCCAAACGATATTTGCCATCAACAAAAACATTGTACCGGCCTTTTCGTTTTTGAGCAGTTATTTTAGTAATAGTTGAAGCCATATTTTTCTCCTTAAATTTTCACTTTAAATGGTTTGTTTGCTATACTGGAAAAGATAAATTGATAAAAAGGATGCGACATTATGTTATCTGCTCACGTAGTCTACGCTACTATCACCGGAAATAATGAAGACGTCGCCGACATCATTACTGAACATTTTGAAGATAGTGGGTTGGACGTTACCGAAAGTGAAATCTCTCAAACCGACCCTGAGTCTTTCAAAGATGTCGATATCTGCGTAGTTTGCCCCTATACTTACGATGAAGGAGCTCTGCCAGAAGAAGGACTCGATTTCTTTGATGACCTTGCAGACGTCGATTTATCTAACAAGATTTATGGGGTTGCTGGTTCAGGCGATGTTTTTTATGAAGAATATTATAATTTAGCTGTGGAGAAATTTGACAAACAATTTGCCAAGACTGGAGCAACTAAAGGAGCAGAGGACGTCAAAATAAATCTTGACCCTGATGAAGATGATATTAAAAAATTAGATGCATTTGCTGAAGAATTAATTAAAAAAGCTGCAAAATAATATCTAAATATATAAAATCAAGAAAAAACGGGTAATTACCCGTTTTTCTTTTGGCCATTTTTTTGCCGACCAAATCTTCGGGCCCTGTTAACCACCGTTGTGAGCGCGTCACTTTGAGCCTTAATTTCGCCATCTCTAAGTTCTTGAATTGTTGCATTTAAAATGCCACCAGTAAGCATAACCCAGCTTGAAAATTGAAGCCAAAAAAGTAAGGCAATAAATGTTCCGATCGTTTTATAAGTATTAATACTCCTAGCAAAATACCTGAGATAAAGGGTGAATGCCTGGCCCAGAATAATAAAACCTAAGGAGGTAAAAAGCCCCCCAATCCATGTATACCGAAATTTGACCTTCGCTGTTGGGACAACGTAATACATTAACGTCATTAAAATCCAAGATCCTAAAATAGTAATTGGCCATTTGACAGTACTAAATAAGTCTCTCAAGGAATCTGGAGTTTTCAATATTGGTTGAAGCCAATCCAGAACCATTTGACCAAATATAAAAAGGATTAAAATTGCAGCAATAAAAAATATTAACAAAATCATGATTAAAAACGAAACTAATCGATTTGAAACAGCAGTTTGATCAACAGCCACACCATAAGCTCGATTAATAGTTCGCTGAAAAGCAGCAACCGCCCTGCTGGCCGACCAAATAATAATTAAAATCCCAAAAGATAATTGAGTAGTGCCACCATCATTTATTGTCGACCTAATAATTGGTCCCAAAATGGAATAAATTCTGTCAGGAAAAATTGGTTCAATATATGCCATTATGTGAATCACATTTAAGCGAAAAAATTTTAAAACACTCCCACTTATAAATAAGATAGGAAATAATGACAAAACTGAGTAAAATGCCAAAACAACAGCTTGATCACCAATACTAGATTCAGTGTAGTGATTAATCAGCAGCTGAAAAAAATGTTTAATTTTATTCGATTTATCATTTGAGGAATTCTTTGCTACCAAACTGATCACCTGTTTTCAAACTGAACCTTAATTGCGTTTAAAATTCTTTTAGCTGCGTAACCATCCCCATATGGATTTTTGGCATCAGCCATTTTTTTATATTCTTTAGGATTAGAGAGTAAATCTTCCATGTTTTCCTTAATTTTTTTTGGATCTGTGCCAACTAGCCTTAAAGTACCAGCGGAAACTCCTTCCGGCCGTTCGGTTTCTTCTCGAAGAACTAAAACCGGTTTGCCAAGTGATGGTGCCTCTTCTTGGACTCCACCTGAATCAGTCATAATAAAATAACTTCTTGCTGCCATATTATGAAAATCAAGCACATCCAATGGTTTGATTAAATGAACTTGTTTATTACCATCAAATACTTCGTGAGCGGCTTTTTGAACAGCTGGGCTCAAATGGACTGGATAAACTACATCAACGTCTGGATGATTCGCCAAGACCTCGGAAATTGCCTTAAATGTCCTGATCATCGGTTTTCCTTGATTTTCGCGACGATGCATTGTCAAAAGAATCATCTTTGATTTTTCATTTATTTCATCCAAAACTGAATGATGGTAATTTTTGCTAACTGTCTGTTTTAAAGCATCAATGGCCGTATTGCCGGTTACGAAAATTTTATCTTCTTGATGATTTTCTTTTAAAAGATTTTGTTTACTCAACTGAGTGGGAGCAAAATAAATGTCAGCAAGCACGTCGGTAAGCTGTCTATTCATTTCTTCAGGATAAGGAGAATATTTATCCCAAGTTCTTAATCCTGCTTCAACATGACCTAAAATAATTTTGTGATAAAATGCAGCAACACTAGCCGCAAAAGTTGTGGTTGTATCCCCATGAACTAAAATGACATCCGGATTTTCTTTTTCGATTATGGCATTGAGCTCAAGAATGACTTTGGTGGTAATGTCACTTAAGGTCTGATTTGCCTTCATGATGTTCAAATCATACTGCGGTTTAATTGAAAAAATGTGAAGGACTTGATCTAGCATTTGCCGGTGTTGAGCTGAAACAACCGTAACTGGGTTAAAGTCGTTTAAGTGTTTTTGCATTAGCAAAATTATGGGAGCCATCTTGATAGCTTCCGGGCGGGTCCCAAAAATTGTCATCACTTTGATTGGTTTCATTAAACAGTTCTCCTTTTATCTTATCAATTATAGCAAAAATATCTATAAACTTAAGGATCACTTAGTGAATATCAATATTTCTGAATATTTTGTATGGTATAATTAATGTAATTTTGCTGACATTGAATTGGAGGAAGCACCTTGAAAACAATTAGTATCATCGTTCCTTGTTTCAACGAGGAACCGACGGTGGAACTGTTTTATAACACGACTGAAAAGGTATTTAAGAAACTTAATGAACAAAAAGATGAGGAATATAAACCAGATTATCTTTTCGTAAATGATGGATCACGAGACAAAACTTTAGAAAAAATGCGTCTACTCAATCAACAACATCCCGATGAAGTCCATTACATATCATTTTCAAGAAACTTTGGAAAAGAATCAGCCCTCGCAGCTGGTTTAGAAAATGCCAAAGGTGATTATGTGGCAGTAATGGATGTTGATCTTCAGGATCCCCCAGAGCTTTTAATTCAAATGATTGATATCTTAGAAGACCCAAAACAAAACTATCAAGTAGTTGGCTGCATACAAAAATCACGGCATCAAAATCCTATTCGAGCATTTCTTTCATCCTCGTTTTACAAAGTTATGAACAAAATGTCTAAAGTACCGATCAAACAAAACGTTCGAGATTATCGTTTGATGACTAGAAAATATGTGGACGCGGTTTTGGAACTTCCTGAATACAACCGTTTCAGCAAAGGAATCTTTTCTTGGGTTGGTTTTGAAACTAAGTATTTAGAGTATGAAGGTGTTCCAAGAGCTGCAGGAACTTCTTCTTGGTCATTATTTCAGTTATTTGAATATTCCATGGAAGCAATCGTAGATTTCTCTGATGTTCCATTAAAATTAGCAACATTAATTGGCGGTTTTATTTGTGGATTATCGATTATCGGCCTAATTTTTGTGGTCGTTAGAGCACTATTCTTTGGCGGCTCAGTTGATGGCTGGGCTTCACTAGTTTCCATAATTCTCTTTTTAAACGGTGTAGTTCTATTTTGTTTAGGAATTGTTGGCGAATATATCAGCAAAATATACTTGGAAACTAAACACCGACCTCAATTTATTATTGAAGAAAAGAAGTAATATTTGAATTTTCGCTGAAGGAGAAAAATCATGCAAAGACAAGATTATCGTAAACGCGAAAAAGAATTTCCCAGTGGTCATTACTCAACAAGCGCTGGATTTACTTTTATTGGAATTGGATTGATCTTTACCGCCTTAATTTGGATTGTAGCTATTTTTTTGATGAAATAGTAATAAACTAAAAGCGCCAAAGTTTTGAAGATCTGTTAAAAACAGATAATTCGAAACTTTGGCGCTTTTGAATATTAGCGATGGCCTCACCCGGACTCGAACCGGGATCAGCCGCTTAGGAGGCGGTTGCCCTATCCAGTTGTGCTATGAGGCCAAAAAAGAAATAACTACTTGTTAATTTTCTCATTTAATCATTTAAATGTAAAGATTAGAGTTAAGCTTTACGCTTATGTCGCATTCCTTTTCTCTTTGAATGTTTACCTTTTTTAGGATGAACGGAATGTTTAGCTTGAATTACTGGTTTACTGTCCTGGGCAAATTCTTTTTTCTCAAAATTCTTTTGTTCTTGGGTGCGATAGCTTCTTTCTATCTTAGGTTTACTATCACTTAGTTGATTTCCTTTAAAATAGATTTTTTTGATATTAAAATCAGAACCTACCAGCAATTTTTTTAAATCTCTAATATCATGATCGTCACCCATATTAATAATTATGCCATCATGGTGCATTCTTCCAGTTCGTCCCACACGATGAATATAAGTTTTAGAATCTTTAGGGAGATCATAATTAATGACAGCCGGTAGATCAATAACATCTATGCCTCGGGCAGCAACATCTGTCGTAAGGAGAAGAGAATAAGTACCTTTTTTAAATCCATTGAGTGATTTTTGCCGACTAACCTGGCGTTGTTCACTTGTTAAAGTAGCAACCTGATCGACATGATGATGCTTTAAAAAACCGTTAGTTTTTTCTAACGACTGGATTTCATTAAAAAAGACTAGGGCTCTAAAACCCTTAACATGTAAAAAACGCAGTAACATTAATGGTTTCTTTTGATTAGACACTTCTAAGGCTCTGTGATCGACCTTTCCTCTTGTATCATCGATTTCTCTGACATCAAAACGCTGAATTTCTTGATTAAACCATCTGTTAAGGTGGGCAACAATATCACTTTCAGTAGCCGAAAAGAATCCAAGGCAAACATCTTGAGGACAAAGGTCAACAAAATTTCTAATCGGTTTTAAAGTATCCTCACTTAGTAAGTTATCAGCTTCGTCAATAATCATCACCTGCAAAGCTTTAAAACTTATCTTTCCCAAATTAACTAAATTTTCAATTCTTCCGGTGGTTCCCACAATAATCTGAGGATCATTTTTTAGGCTATCAATTTGCCTAGAAATATTCACTCCCCCAATTAAAGAAGAAACTTTTACATCAATTAACTTGGACCAATCCGAGATAACGCGAAATGTCTGCATTGCCAACTCTGCTGAGGGTTCAATAATTATTGCCTGCAAATCATTTGAACTGGATTCGATTAATTCCAACATAGGTATCGTAAAAGCTAAAGTTTTTCCTGAACCTGTGGGGGCTAAGCCTACGACACTTGTTTTAGAGCGCAAAGGATCATAAACTGCTTTTTGAATTGCTGTCTGCTTTTCAAACCCCAATTCTTGAAAATGATTCTGAAATACTTCTTTCAAACTAGTTCCTCATTTCTGTTCTTGTTCACCGACAAAATAAACATGAGCATCCTGACGTAAATTAAACATCAATTTATTCACATTAATACTTAAATTTAACCATTTTTGATAATCTTTTTGATTTTGAGATGAATTCGGCTGACTCAAGACTCTGGCAAAATCCAAAACTTCAGGTAACATTGAATTCTCATGACTTTCAGTACTTATTGGGATTGTCTTACCAGCTGAATCAATATAGTTTACTTTATTAATTTCACCAGCGTTATCAATCGAAATATAATCTTTTAATCCATATATTTCCGAAGTCATTGTAGAATTAGTTATTTTGGAAAAGTTCAAAGTAACTGTAAAATCATCATAATCTAATACTGCAGTTCCCTTACCGTCAACCCCAGTGCTTATTAATTGAGGATGATAGCTTACTTCTTCAGGCATCCCGAACAAAGCTACAGCATCATAAACTGTATAAACTCCTAAATCCAAAAGCGCTCCGCCCGCAAACTTTAGTGAAAAAACGTTTGGTTTATTTCCCGCTAAAACTGCATCATAACGAGAAGAATATTTAGAATAGGTAAACTCTGCTCCCTGGATGACTGACATGTTACTAACCTGTGAAGCAATTTTCTGGAAATTAGCAGTATGAATATTCCGGGCCGCTTCAAACATTTTGACCTGAGGACGTTTTTTTAAAAATTCTAAAATATCACTCATTTGCTTTTGATTCATGAAAGCTGGCTTTTCAACAATCACATTTTTACCATTTTGAATTGCTAATTTTGCTTGATTAAAATGGAGACTATTAGGTGAAGCAATATAAACCGTGTCAAAATTCCCGCTTTTAAAGAAAAGATTCAAATCAGAAAAAACTTCTTTTACCCCATTCTGATCAGCAAAAGCTTTACCGGTTTCCTGCTTTCTTGAATAAACACTGGTAAAAGTGTATTTACCGCTTTTTTTAACTGCATCAACAAATTTTTGTGTAATCCAATTTGTACCAATGGTTGCCAATTTAATCAAGAATATCCCCACCTTTCGTTATTTAATTGTAACAATGATTTAACCAAATGAAAATTCAAACATCGACCCTTTGTCAAAAAAAGTGTTTATAATAAAAATAGAATAAAAAATTTGTTTGAAAGGGCTGGCGTTATGCGTATACGAGGTTTAATAATCTTTCTGATTTCATTTGTTGTCGGCCTATTTCATTCGCCTAAAGCAAATAAAAAGAATATTGAATCATTTGATCCAATATTCTTTGCAGGAACCTGGTATTTTAAAGACGGTAAACGAACACATAAAATAGTTGTGGAACCCGACTTAAAGCTTAAAATTGATGGTCGCGAAATTGCAACTAAAATTAGATCAGCTAGTCGTTACCAAGTATCTTACGTCGATAAGTTTGGTTATAAATTAGAATTAAGAGCTAATGAAGCTCGGCCAGTTAAATTTTATGACGAATCCGACAATGATACTTATGATCTTTTTCCAGCTTCCCTACAAGGTTAAATATTTACTTATCTACCATGGTATCAAGATATTGATGCCATTTTTTTGTGCTCCCATTAAATAAAACCAAAGGTAAAGAAACCGACTGATGATCCAGGATATACCTTTGAGACTGATTATTAGAAATGAATGCAGCCCCACTATTGCCTTGATTTGGTTTCCCATCGGCAAACCAGTATTCGAGATATTTTCCTTTCTGAATACCAATTGATTTAATTATTTGCTGATTGGCAGAAATAATCACTGGCCGTTTATAATAATTTATCAAAAGCTTGACCAACTGATAGATCTGACCACTGGTCTTTTTCCACTTGACATTTTCCGAATCATACCCAGCATAATATTGAACCTGAATCATTATCGGCAAACTGCCAGTATTGTACTTTACCTGCTGGATAAAATTATTAAATTGATCCTTGGGAGAAGAACTAAAACTAAAATAATGATAAACACCCACTGGAATTAAAGCCCCTTGGCTTCTTTGGTAGTTACTGCCAAAACTATCATCTGAAAAGGCTGCACCTTGAGTGGCTTTTAAATATACAAACTTGACCCCATTATCTCTTAACTGATCAAAATCAATATAACCATTATCTTGATCTAGAGTTACCCCTCTGACAGGATAATTTTTTAGTTGATTTCGCTGGTAAATATTTTTAGCAAAAAATATTCCTAAAATGATAAGCAGCAACAACCCAACCACAATAACTTTAGTCCCACTCTTCTTTTCTTGTGATCTACGAGTATATATTGGCTGAATGTCTTGTCGCTTCACTTACCGTCATCTCGATTTTTACGAAATTAAATCATTCTAACTACGAGTACTCTCAATTATATTTTGAACGTTTCTAATCGTACCTTCAACCGCTGAACCCATTCTAACTGCGGCCATCATAAACAGTGCGTCCATAATAGCCATTTGGGCTATCAAAGCATACATCCCTTCAGAACGATAGTTAGATTCGTCACTTGAAGAAATGAAACTAATATCACTGTGAGCCGCCAAGGGCGAATCAGGATAACTAGTGATAGCAATTACCGTAACCTTCCGTTTTTTTAGTGTCTCTGCAATTTTAACTGTCTGCCGATTTTTTCCGGAATGGGAGATCACAATTGCACAATCATCCTCATTCATTCTAACCGCTTGCATAAGCTGAAAATCATAATCGTTATAAAACGAGCAGTTTAAGGAAGTTCGCAAAAATTTATGATACCCATCCAATGCGGCAATGCTTGAACCGCCCAAACCAAAGAAACCTAGGTGCTTACAATTAATAATTCGCAAAACGGCTCTAGCAAGGTCTGATTCGTTCATTCCACTTCTAGTGTCCTGCAAAGCTCGTTGACTTCCGGTAAATACTTTATCTGCGATCACCGAAAAACTGTCTTTGGCATCAATATCTTTAAATATCGGCAAATTTTGCGGTGAAAGCTGAGTATAAGCCAAAGCCAATGTAAACTCTCGATAATTATTATACCCTAATGTTTTAACTAGTCGAGAAACTGAAGCAGTAGAAGTTCTTGTCTTCTTTGCTAATTCCTCAATATTTGATTCGGATGCCAACTGGGGATCATCAATTACTACCTTAGCAATTTTTCTGTTTGTCCGACTTAATTTTGAAAATGAATTTTGAAGACGTTTTACTGGTGAGCTCATGTTATCCACCTTTCATGAAAAAACCTTTTTCTTATTATGTAAATATTTTACAACAGATTTGAAATTAATGGTTACTTTTATTTGTAAAGTGATTTTAAATGTGCAAAAATAAAGTAGCTTCGAAAGTAAATGGCCACGGGGCGAGCAAAGGCGTTAGTTTATTATGTAAGCGTTACCGAGCAATTATTAATTATTTAACTAAACGGTTTTGTTGGAAATTATTTTTATTTCAAGAAAGGTTGGTAAAAATGGACTATACATTAGGAGTAGATATTGGAACAACCAGTGTTAAAACGGTTTTATTTGATACCGATGGTAAAGTTAAGGGCTACTCAAATAATGGTTATCCACTCTATCAGGACACTCCTGATATGGCAGAAGAAGACCCAGAAGAAATTTTTTCTGCTATGCTGGACGGAATCACCAATGTTATTAGGAAGGCTAATATCTCCAAAGATGATTTAAAAGGTATCGGAATGTCCTGTGCCATGCACAGTTTGATTTTACTGGACGAAAACTACAAGCCTTTAAATCGAGCAATTACTTGGGGAGACAATCGAGCAGTTAAATATGCTGACGAGCTAAAAGCAAGCCCACAAGGAATGGAAATCTATAAAAACACCGGAACTCCTATTCACCCGATGACGCCGCTGTCAAAGATTATTTGGATCAGAAATGACTATCCAGATTTATTTAAAAAAGCCCGTTGGTTTGTTGGTATTAAAGAATATATTAATTACAAACTATTTGGGGTGTTGAAAGAAGATTATTCCATTGCAAATGCCACGGGCATGTTCAATATCTACAAGATGGACTGGGATACTCAGGCGCTTAAAATTGCTGGGATCACTAAGGATTCACTGCCAGAACTTGTAGATACAACGTATCAATTAAAAGGTATAAAAAAACAGTATGCCGAAGTTTTGGGAATTAATCCAGATACGCCATTTATAATTGGCGCTTCGGATGGCCCTTTGGCAAATCTAGGTGTCAACGCCATCAAGCCTGGGGTTGAGGCGGTTACCATCGGAACTTCTGGAGCCGTTAGAGTTATCGCTGATAAACCTCATACAGATCCAAAAGCTAGAGTATTTTGTTATTACCTAGCAAAGAACATGTGGTGTATTGGTGGCCCGATAAATAATGGCGGCGTTGTCTTTAGGTGGGTTCGAGATAAACTTTGTGCTCCCGAAAAGGTTACCGCTGAACAAATGAAGATTGATCCTTATGATTTGCTAACTCAAATTGCTTCAAAAATTCCGGCTGGTTCAGATGGTTTGATTTTCTTCCCATTCTTGGGCGGTGAAAGAGCGCCTATTTGGGATGCAAATGCCCGTGGTTCCTTCTTTGGCCTTAGTAGGACCACCACAAGAGCCCACATGATTAGAGCAGCCCTAGAGGGTATTGTTTACAATCTATACACAGTTAGTCTGGCTTTAGAGGAAGTTGTCGGCGAACCAGTCAGTATTCAAGCTAATGGTGGTTTTGCTCGTTCAGAGCTTTGGCGACAAATGCTAACAGATATTTTTGAGCATGATGTTTCAATTCCTGAAAGTTTTGAAAGTACCGCTCTTGGTGCAGCTACTTTAGCAATGTATAGCACAGGTTTGATTGCCAGTTTAACCGATGTTTCCAAATTTGTTGGAACAACGGTTGTTCACCATCCAAATCCAAAGAATTTTAGTGCGTACCGAGAGTTAATCCCAATTTATATTCGGATCAGTCGGGCACTTAAACCTGAATACAAAAATATTGCGGATTACCAACGTCGCCATGAAGAACATTCAGATGATATGAAGAATTAATTTAATTTCTAGTTTATTTTAAAAGGGGGATTTGTTATGTTAAAACTGCTAGCGTTAGTCGTGGGGGATTGTCTTCCTGCTACTATTAATTATCAAATTTAAGATTAATACGTTTGTGTCTTTGGTATTAACTGCATTTGTAACTGCCGTTTTATTAGGGATGCCATTAGGAACAATCGCCACCAGTGTTATGAACGGAATTGGAAGCCAGTTAGGTGAACTCTCAATGGTCTTTGGCTTTGGAGCAATGCTTGGCCGTTTGGTTTCTGATTCAGGTGGAGCTTACATTATTGCTCACACTTTGATTGATAAATTTGGTCGCTCAAGACTTCAATTAGCTGTTATGGTGGCCTCATTTATTCTAGGAATTGCCCTATTCTTTGAAGTCGGCATGGTTTTGTTGGTTCCAATCGTCTTTGCGATCGCCGTTGAAGCTGGAGTTTCAATTCTTTATCTAGGAATTCCAATGGCTGCTGCCCTTTCTGTAACCCATGGGTTCTTACCACCACATCCAGCCCCAGTTGCTATTGCCCAAGTGTTGGGTGCTAACGATGGTAAAGTTCTCCTTTTTGGTATTATTATTGCCTTAGTCGCAGCATATATTGCTGGACCATTATTCACTAAAATTGCCCGTCGTTATGCCCCAGGTGCTTTCAAGATGACTGGCAACCTTTCCTCAATCGGTGAAGTTAAGGAAGTCGACCCAGCTAAAGCCCCATCATTTGGCGTTTCGGTTTTAACCGCCCTTTTTCCAGTTATCCTGCTGGCAATAACAACTATCTATACTTTGTCTGTTCACGGTGGCACAGCTCCGAAAAACCCTTCAATGATTGATTCAATTATTGAATTTATCGGATCTCCAAGTGTAGCAATGTTGATTTCACTTTTGTTTGCAATGTGGTCCATGGGTTGGGCCCGTGGCAAAAAGACTCCGGAAATTATGGAATCACTAGAAAATGCGGTTAAATCTATCGCTATGTTGCTGTTAGTTATTGGTGGCGGCGGTGCCTTCAAACAGGTCCTGATTGACGGTGGTGTTGGTAAAGAAGTTGCAATTATGTTCCAGCATTCCAACTTTTCCCCTCTTCTTTTAGGATGGTTAGTTGCTGTCGTCCTTCGAATTGCCCTTGGTTCTGCAACAGTTGCTTCTTTAACCGCTGCTGGAATTGTAGCACCGTTAATGGCTGCTTCAGGAGTTGATCCATCACTAATGGTTCTCGCAATTGGTGCTGGTTCACTGGCAGCCTCTCACGTTAATGATGCAGGCTTTTGGATGTTCAGAGAATATTTTGATTTGACTGTTAAAGAGACTTTGCAAACATGGACCGTTCTGGAATCAGTTATTTCTGTTGTCGGAATTGTCATGGTCCTTGGGCTAAACTTATTATTCCATTAAAAAATATAAAAAAATTCTCTTTGGAAAATGAATAAATTTTCTAAAGAGAATTTTTTTACCCTTCATATTCGTCATTCGGACAAAGAACTTTGGTAACTTCTTGTGAGTCTATTCGCTTTATTCTGCTATTATCCAATTGGACAATTAAAGAACCGTCTTCACCTACATCAAGAGCAACACCGACATATTTTTTGTTGCCACTTTGAACTTCTATCCGCTTTTTGAGAGTTCGACACACTTGGCGATATTCAGGAAGATATTTAGAATACGTGTTATTCTTGCCAATTTTCGATACTTGTTGAGCTATTTTAGCTACAAGAACATCTCGGTTAAATGTATTTGCAACTGGAATTGATCCGGCTTTCTTTTCCAGATCAGAATCAAAACGAGCATATCCAACATTAAGGCCGATACCAATATCGATAGCTTTATGTTTAGAAACCTTGGTTGGAATTAATTCAGTAAGAATTCCCCCACATTTACGATTTTCGATTAAAATATCGTTAATCCACTTCACCCCAAACGAGTATCTTGGGAAAAATTCCTTTAGAACGTTAACGGTTACTACTGCAACGGAAGTCGTGACAAGACCCGGCAAAAATCTGTTTTTTATCGGCAAAAGAATTGACATATAGATTCCCAAAACACTAGCTGGAACAAAGGCTCTCCCCAAACGGCCATGGCCAGAAGTTTGATTTGCAGCTACAAACAAATTAGTCTTATCAATGACATGTTGAAGAGCAAAAGCCTTACCCCAATCATCGGTAGACCCCACTTGATCCTTAATATGAATATCAATTTCCGAGGAACAAGAAAACGTTGATAAAATCCTTTGCTTATCAAATTTTTGCATATCAACTCACTTCTCTTTCAATCGACAAAGAAAGTTATTTGAAAATAAAAATATTTTAAATTCAACGAACCATTTTTTGGTACTAATTCAAGAACCAACTTTGGATTAACCAAACCGATTCAGTTAAATGCCTGCTTAATGCTTTGATAGTATATTAGTTCTTTTTACAAGATAATTTATTAAATCCCCAAAAGTGTTAATTTCTGCATCTGCGTCTATTTCGATCCCATATGTATCTTCTATTTTATCAATCACTTGAAAGATGTCTAAACTGTCCAAATCAAGATCCAATTTAAAATTTGTTTTTGAGCAAATTTTCGCCCCATCAATGTTTAACTGATCACTTATAATATCAGTAATTTGAGATGAAATTTCTTTTTTTGTCATTTAAAAATCCCCCCAATTTTTAAATATAAGCCTTATGTTTCTGAATCAACTTTATCGATGAATTTCTCCAAATTTATCAAGGCCTCTTTAATTAAATCAACATTGGAATCATCGAATCCACTTAAAAACGCTTTAACCATTTTCCGATGAAAAGCTTCATGAGCCCGATATAAAAGCCTGCCTTTATTAGTTAATCCAAGATTTATAACACGATGATCCTGCTGATTTGCAATCCTAACAATATAACCTTTTTTCTCAAGCGTATTAAGATTAGCGGTTAAAGTCCCTTTACTTAATTTAAGAAGATGAGCAACCTGTGAAGTTGTTTTTCGATCATGCAAGCCGATTGTATGAACCAAATTCAACTCTTTAACTGTAATATCCTTAAATTTACTTTTTTTAATTTCCCGCTCTTCGATACGCATTATTCCATCATAAGCATAAACTAACGCATCGTTAATGAATCGGTATTCCGCTTTTTTTGTTTGTGAACCAAGCTTAGCGTTCACCAATATTATCATCTCTATTTAAAAAACTTTTTAATCTTAGAATTATTTGATGCGATAATCAGATTCATCAGCCCCAAAATAATGAACCATAATAGTTTTGATATCAAATAAATCAGAACAACAATATCTTAATAAAGAGGATGATTTAGATTTACGGGGTAATTTAATTCACCACCTTAACTATTTATAACTAATACTATTATAACAATCTTTTATACAAATAAAAACACCTCAAAAATATTATATAATTTCTGAGGTGTTTTTTTATTTTTGCAGAACAGTAATTGATTCAATATGAACAGTTTGAGGAAACTGATCAACCGGTTGGATTGGTTGATTAATATGAAATCCAAGGTTAGAAAACAGCTGAACATCCCTAACTAAGGTAGCAGGATTACAAGAAACGTAAACAACCCGTTTTGGATCCATTTTAACAACACTATTGATAAGTGACTCATCCAGTCCTTTTCGAGGGGGATCAACAAAGACAACATCAGGTTTCAAACCATCCGCTTGCCATTTTGCTAACTGCTCCTCAGCTTTTCCAGTTTTAAACTTCACATTTTTAATTCCATTTAATTTCGCATTTAACTTTGCGTCTTCAATGGCTTCAGGGACAATTTCAACTCCGAATACTTTTTTAACCTTGTCTGCTACAGCTAAGGAAATTGTACCAATTCCACAGTAAGCATCGATGACAACGTCATTTTTTGTCAAATTAGCTTTTTGAATAGCCAAAGAATATAACTTTTCAGTTTGAGTTGGGTTAACTTGATAAAAAGAATTAGCCGAAATGGCAAATTTTAAATTAAGCAATGAATCTTCGATTGTCTCCTTGCCAAAAAGTAACTTACTCTTCCTGCCCATTAAAGCATTAGTTTTAGCTGGGTTAATATTTTGAACGATACTTTTAACTTCGGGCAGGCCCTCGTGAATGTCTTGAATTATTTCATCGGAATGAGGTAAATCGGAAGTCCTTGTAATTAATACAATCATCATTTGATGGGAATAATGACCTCTTCTAACCATGACATTTCGGATCGTGCCAGAATTTTGGATTTCGTTATAAGGAACAATTTTATATTTTCTAAGTAAATCCCTAACAAAAACAATGGCTTTATCAATTTCTCTATCTTGAATATAAAAATCTTCTATCGGAACTAATTCATGAGAATGGCGACGATAAAATCCAGTTTCCAATTGTCCTTTAACTTCTCGGACGGGAATTTGTGCTTTATTTCTGTAATGAGTAGGATCCGTCATTCCAACTGTGGGAGCAACTTCTACTTGAAAATGAACCTTTTCAAAATCCGATTCAATTTGATGCTGTTTAAACTTAAGCTGAGCAGGATATTTCAAGTCCTGCAAAGGAGCGATTCCTGTTTGAGTATAAACATTAGCAACGGACTCAACTCGATCAGGACTTTTAGTAATTAATTTCACCATTCGAGCAAAAGCAAAATTTTTCTTAACCTTGGTAACAGAAATAATTGCTTCCTCACCAGGAAGCACATCATTTACGAAAATTGGAAAATCGTCAATCTTAGCAACGCCCATTCCTTGATAGGAAAGATCTTCAACCTTAACCTGATAATTTTGATTTTTTTTAACCGGAGCAAGTACTTTCATTTTTCCACCATTCTTTTTCCAAAACTTTATTCCAATAGTTACATATTACTTTATGATGAGCAAAAGATACAGTAAAAGGCGCAAATAAGGATGCACTACATTATATTGATAGTGCATCCTTATTAAATCAACTTTGCTAAAAATCGGAAATAGAAATCTGCCTACTTTTTAGCATCTGGATTTTTTTGAATTTGTTGATCCGGAATTTGGTCAACATTCTTCACAAATTCCTTTTCTAACTGCTTCATTTGGTCATTTTCATCACTGTAAGCGTCATTTGGAATTTCATCAAGCTTAGCAAACATAGAAATATGCTGTTTCAAATCTCGAAATTTCATCGGCGCGTCACCACCATACTCCCCATCAAGATTAATTTGCATTCGTTCTTTTGGAGAACTGGCGACCACTCTTCTGGTTTTTTTGTAGACAATCCGATTATCGTCCACATGCTTACCACCATTAAGGACTTTAGAAATCAAATGAAGAATCTCCACCAGGTTACTGGTTTTTACAATTATTAATGTAAACTTCCCGTCATCCAAAGAGGCATCAGGGACAATTTGTTCAAACCCGCCAACCGAATTGGTTAGAGCCAAGAAGAACATTGAGGCTTTGCCTTTAAACTCACCGTCGTCATACTTAATGTCCATATCAACCGGCTTAATTCTCGGAAGCAATTCAGCTCCTTTCACTAAATAAGCCAAATATCCGAAAACTGTTTTAAGGTTCGAAGGAACATCATAGGTAAGTTCGGCTAATACACCGCCAGCTGCGATATTGATGAAATAATTTTCGCCTGCTTGACCAATATCCATGCGAACAGTCTTTCCATCGGCAATAACTTTAGCAGCATCAACCAAATCTTCTCTTGGAATGTGAAGAGCTCTGGCATAATCATTAGTGGTTCCAGCAGGGATAATACCAATTTTAGGTCGTTTTTTTAAAGGGGCAATGCCATTAACAACTTCATTAATAGTCCCGTCGCCACCAGCAGCAACGACCAAATCAAATCCCTCTTTGGCAGCACGAGTTGCCTCATCACGAGCAGAGTTAGGTGCAGCAGTTGTAGCAAAAGCGCTAGTCTCATACCCAGCATTTTCAAGGATATTAAGAATATCAACTAATTTCTGTTTTAATAATTCACGGCCAGCGGTCGGGTTATAGATGACTCTAGCTCTTTTTCGCATACCGCACCAGTCCTTTATTTTTTCATTGAATCAACAAGCATTTTATTAACTACTTGTGGATTAGCCTTCCCATGAGTCTTCTTCATAATCTGGCCAACCAAGAAACCAATTGCTCGGTCTTTTCCATTATTAAAGTCTTCAACTGATTGTGGATTATCAGAAATAACTTCATCAATCATTGGTTGAAGTTCAGAAGGATCAGAAACTTGAACCATACCATTATCCTTGACGAACTTCTTTGGTTCTTTACCTTCTGTAATTCCTTTAAAGACCTTTTTAGCTAACTTTGAAGAAATCGTGTTATTCATAATCAACTTGATCATTGTTGCCAAATTCTTAGGTGTGATCTTGGTATTTTGTAAGTCGACCTGATTATCGTTCAGATAACCGTTAACATCACCTTGAAGATAATTGGCAGAAAGTTTTGGATCAGCTCCATCTTTAACCATTTCGTCAAAGAAATCTGACATTTCCTTGGTCTGAGTCAAAACCATTGCATCATAATCAGTAATCCCAAGTTCATTGACGTATCGATCACGACGTTTTGCAGGAGGCTCTGGAAGTTCCTTTTTGATTGAATCAATCCAAGCATCAGAAATATCCAAAGCTGGTAAATCTGGTTCCGGGAAGTAACGATAATCATCAGAACCTTCCTTAACCCGCATCAAAACAGTTTCACCAGTATTTTCGTCAAAACGACGAGTTTCCTGACCAATAGTTCCGCCAGTCATCAACACTCTTTGTTGGCGCTGCTCTTCATAGGCTAATCCCTTTTCAACGTAAGTAAAGGAATTTAAATTCTTCAGCTCAGTCTTAGTGCCTAATTTCTTTTGACCAACTGGACGAATTGAAATATTAACATCAACCCGCATGGATCCTTCTTCCATCTTGACATCAGAAACACCTGTAAACTGAATCTGTTTTCTTAATTCTTCAAGATAAGCATAGGCTTCTTTTGGTGAAGAAATTTCTGGCTTTGAAACAATTTCAATCAGAGGAGTTCCCTGACGGTTTAAATCAACAAAGGAATGTTCCTTTTCATGGGCTAATTTACCGGCATCCTCTTCAATATGCATTTCGGCAATACCGATTTTTTTCTTCTTACCATCAACTTCTACTTCAACCCAACCATCATGAGCTAGAGGCTTATCAGATTGAGAAATTTGGTAAGCCTTTGGGTTATCAGGATAAAAATAGTTCTTTCGATCAAAATGAGGATGGGGTTCAATTTGGGCATGCAAAGCTAATGCAGCTTTAATTCCATCTTCAACAACCCCTTTATTAGTACTTGGTAAAACACCAGGATATCCCCAATCGATAACGTTAGTATTTGAGTTTGGTTTGTCACCAAATTCGACGGGAGAAGGACTGAAGATTTTTGACTTAGTCTTTAATTCAACGTGGACTTCCAGACCAATGGTAGTTTCAAAATTTGACATTAGTTGTTTCCTCCCATCTTTGGTGTTTTCTTATGAAAATCAGTTGACTGTTCAAAAGCATTTCCAGCTTGATAAACAGTTAGTTCATCAAATGGACGACCAATCAGCTGAACTCCCACAGGTAAACCATTAGAGAACCCAGCAGGAAATGACATTCCTGGAAGTCCAGCAAGATTAACTGGTAGAGTTAAAACATCGTTCATGTACATAGTCATTGGGTCAGAAACATCTTCACCAATTCCATAAGCAGGTGTTGGACCGGTTGGGGCCAAGATTAAATCAAAGTCCTTAAAGACATTAGTAAAGTCATTGATCATTAACGTTCTAACTTGGGCAGCTTTCTTAAAGTAAGCATCATAAAATCCGGCTGAAAGTGAAAATGTTCCAAGCATAATTCTGCGCTTAACTTCTTCGCCAAATGCTTCAGAACGAGATTTAACGTATAATTCTTCAAGGTTCTTTGCATCTTTTGCTCGGTATCCATAACGAATTCCATCAAATCTTTGTAAATTGGATGAAGCTTCTGAAGAAGAAATGATGTAGTAAGCAGCAACCCCATACTGAGTATGAGGAAGTGACACTTCAGACACCGTAGCTCCCATTTTCTTGAATGTATCGGCAGTCTTTAAAACTGTGTCCTTAACGTCTTCGTCCAATCCTTGAGCCATAAATTCGCTAGGAATCCCAATTCTTAAGCCCTTAACACCTTTATCCAATGAGCTAGTAAAGTCAGGAACTTCTTTAGTCGAAGTCGTCATATCGTGCTTGTCATGACCAGCAATAGCATTAAGAATAACTGCATTATCAGCAACATTTCGGGTAATTGGACCGATTTGATCCAAACTTGAACCAAAAGCAATCAATCCCCACCGTGAAACTCGACCATAAGTGGGCTTCATGCCAACGACACCATTAAATGAAGCCGGTTGCCGAATTGAACCACCAGTATCTGACCCAAGTGCAGCGATAACCTGTCCTGAAGCAACAGCTGCGGCTGAACCACCTGATGAACCGCCAGGGACTTTTGTTTTGTCCCATGGATTATGAGTAATCTTAAAAGCTGAATTTTCAGTTGAACCACCCATAGCAAACTCATCCATATTGGTTTTACCAACATCGATAGCATTTAAGCTGTTCAACTTTTCAACTGCAGTTGCATCATAAATTGGAGTAAAATTACCAAGAATTTTAGAAGCAGCGGTTGTTCTCAAACCTTTAGTCACCATATTGTCCTTGATCGCAACTGGCATTCCAGACAAAACATTATTGGCATCGACACCATTTTGATCAATTTCTTTGGCTTTTTTTAAAGCGGCTTCTTCATTCAAAGTTAAGAATGCATTTATTTCACCATCAGTAGCTTTAATATCATCGAAGGTTTGCTTTGTTAGCTCCTCAGACGAAATCTTTTTATTAACTAATTTTGTGTGAATACTATTTAAGGATTCGCCAAAATAATTCATTTATTTTAGTCCTCACTTTCATCAATGATCGTAGGAACTCTGATATATCCATCCTGAGTATCAGGAGCATTATCCAGCAATCCCTGAGTCTGGTGCCAATTTTCGGCGATATCTTCTCTCATCACATTAATTTGGTCAGTAACACTGCTTGTTGGTTCAACTCCAGTAGTATCGACCTTACTTAAAGTATCAAATAATCCAATAATTTGTTCCAACTGTTTGGTAAAGTATGGAAGCTGATCATCAGAAATTTCCAGTTTAGCAAGTTCAGCAACGTGCTTTACTTGTTCTTCGGAGATCTTTTCTGCCATTAAATTTCTCTCCCTTTTAAATAATTTGCATACATCAACATCAATGATAATTTT
This sequence comes from Lactobacillaceae bacterium UBA5807, assembly GCA_002418005.1. Classification (GTDB taxonomy): domain Bacteria; phylum Bacillota; class Bacilli; order Lactobacillales; family Lactobacillaceae; genus Lentilactobacillus. Next base: position 33,671 of record DIDF01000095.1, on the reverse strand, counting down.
AACATTATTCTTTCAACAATCACTTTAAATTTTAATAACTGTTAAAAATATGCGCCGTAAAGTTTTTCTGGTTAATTCCTCGACTCAAGAAACTTTCCATTCCCTCAGTCGACTGAACTGAAATGTCAATTGGGGCAGTTTGCGGTAAGTACTTTTCGGCAGCTTGCTGTAAGTACTGAGTAAAGCTGATAATCTCAGTTTGACTATAAAATTGCGTAGTAATATTTACGTTCATTCCACTTAAAATTCCGTCGGTATACTGAACTTGAGCAACAACTCCGCTCAAATTAGGAAAGAAGTTTTGAACTTGGGATTTGAAGTTATCAAAAGCATCCTGGTCATTTTTATTTGGTCCCTTTTGGCCTGATGGAATTGGGAAGACATAAGTCTGTTGATTTATTGGTTTCCAAGTCGAAACTGCACTAGAACTACCAGTATTTACAGAGTAATCAAAGAAACTGCCCCCAACTAAACTATCATTTGATGCTTGCTTATACAAAGCAATGACAATTGGAATGTTACCAACACCTTTGATTTTTCTGACCCTTTGAAGAACTTGATTAGCAATTGCCTTGCCTTGGCTTTGAACCTGAGCATCACTAATATTAGTTTGTAAGGTTGGGCCGTTTTGCGACTTTTTAAAGTAATCAACGGAGTTAATTGCTAACCCAATTGTCATTCCAGAAAGGTTCAACTTCTTACCATTCTGAACGACAAAGTCTTGTTCATCAATTTGAGATAAATAAAGTGGATTACGTTTGGTAGGACTAGTGGAACCATTGCTGGTTGGGTTTAGTCCCGTGGGATTGGTTTTGCTCTTTCGATTCAACCAATTTTCAACAGTATTGGTAGAAAGGTATTGGCCCTCTTGGAAAATATACTTTTTAGTTGAAAATTGTTTCTTTGAAATATTAAGCAATCCATTTTCAAAACCTTTAATGTTAAATTGATTGCTTTCCTGCTGAACACTCACGCCCCTGGATTTACTGGTTTGGTACCGACCATTTTCAATAACTCCTTGATAATAAGAAGAATCAGTCTGACCAGTTAACTGGGTCTTTGGGCCGGAACTAGTAGTTCCTCCCTGCAGATTATCTGCACTTCCACAAGCCGTGAGTAAAAGACCTGTTAGAATAATCCCAAAACTTAAAATGAATTTTTTCAAAACATTTTCCTCCATCAAGCTGCTAATCGTTTTCTGCAGCCATTTCATCTCTGAATTGCTGTTCAGTCCAAATCGCAACACCTAAGCTGTTTGCTTTATCATATTTGCTGCCAGGATCTTCCCCAGCAATGACTAAATCGGTATTCCTGGAAACTGAGCTACTTACTTTAGCACCATGATTTTCTAGCCATTCGGTAGCTTCTGCTCTAGTAATGTCATTCAATTTACCTGTTAGAACAATGCGTTTGTCAGCAAAATATGAACCACTATTTTGAACTGATTCTTCACTTACACCGGTATATTCCATATTTACTCCGGCCACTTCTAGTTTCTTGATCAGCTCAACAGACTCAGGCATAGAAAAATAAGTAACAACACTGTCGGCAATTGTCATTCCCATTGTATCAATTTGGGCAATATCTTGCGACTTGGCAGCCATTATGTTATCAATATTTTTAAATTTTTGAGCGATAAGACGAGCCGCTTTAGCCCCAACATGACGAATACCAATCCCATAAAGAAGTCGTTCTAGTGAATTCGCTCGGCTATTATCAATTGCGGACAGTAAGTTGTTAGCCGATTTCTCCCCAAATTTATCTAATGTGATCAACTGCTGAAACGTCAAATCATAAAGTCCAGCAACATCTTTCAAAAATTTTCTTTGGAAAAGTTGGGCAATTATTTTTGGCCCTAATCCATCAATATTCATAGCATCCCTGGAAGCAAAATGAGTAAGGCCTTCAGTTAGTTGTGCTGGACATTGTGGGTTAATACAACGCAAAGCAACTTCACCATCCAAGTGGACCAGCTTTGACCCACAAGAAGGACATTTAGTTGGGATCTGATAAGGTTCACTTTGATTTGGTCGCTTTTCTTTTATATAAGTAGAAATTTCCGGAATAATATCGCCAGCCTTATGCAGCTTAACAGTATCATTAATTCTAATATCTTTTTCCTGTAAATAATCTGGGTTATGCAAGGAAGCCCTTGAAACAGTGCTTCCAGCTAAAACTACCGGATCCATAACAGCTATTGGCGTGACCACGCCTGTCCTTCCCACTGTCCATTCAATTTCATGAACTACGGTCTGAGCTTCTTCAGGCGGAAATTTAAAGGCAATCGCCCAGTGTGGATCCTTGACTGTCGCCCCAAGTCTTCTATGATCTGCCAAGTGGTTAGCTTTAATGACAATTCCATCAATACCGTATGGTAAGCCATCCCTTAGCTGTTGGTATTTATCAATATACTCAGAAATCTCGCTCATATTTCTTGCAACCTTGTAGTCTGGATTGATTTCAAACCCCAAACTTTTGAGCTCTTCAAGCAGTCCAGACTGAGTGTCAGTCCTCAAGTCATCATAATCAGCAACATTATACATAAAAGTGCTTAACTTCCGATGAGCAGTGACTTGGGGATTTAATTGACGCAAACTACCAGCAGCTGCATTCCTAGGATTTGCAAAAGGAGCATCACCATCGAGCTGTCTTCTTTCGTTAAGTTCAACAAAAGATTGTTTAGGCATATAGCATTCACCACGGGCTTCAATGTTGATTGGCCGGCTTAATTTTTTAGGAATAGATTTAATCGTTCTAATGTTATTTGTAATATCTTCGCCAATTTGGCCATTCCCTCGAGTTGATCCTTGAACAAGAATTCCGTTTTCATAACGAAGAGAAATTGATAAACCATCAATCTTAAGTTCACAATTATATTCAAATTCAACGTTTTCTTCATTACTTAAATGGTCAACAAAATCTTCAAGTTCTTGTTTCGAAAAAACATCCCCTAAAGACAACATTGGAATCGGGTGAGGAACTTTAGTGAAACCGGGTAAGGTTTGATCACCAACTTCCTGAGTAGGTGAATCAGCAGTGACTAAATCCGGAAACTGTCCTTCAAGATCCACTAGTTGACGGTAAGTTTGATCATAAACTGAATCTTCCACACTAGGTGAATCATAAGTATAGTATTCATCAGACCATTTTTTGATGTTCGCTTTTAATTCACTAATCTTTTTTTCTGCCTGTTCATGGGTAAGATCATTTGATGCCAAGGTTTCACCTTCTTTAATCTTTTTTAGTAATTGGTGCAAACGCTGCTAAAAGCCTCTTGATACCCTTGGACTTAAACGCAATGTCTAACTCCATATCTTCGCCAGTACCCGAAACTTTAACAACGGTTCCAGTACCCCATGCTTTATGGCTTACCTTATCGCCAACATTCCAAGATTTGTTCTCGGCGCCAATGGCTCCAGTAGATTTATTGTTAACTTTAGGAATATCGGGAGAATGATAAGTAGAAGCCAATGCTGAACTTGTCCTTCTATCAAAAGGTGTTTTTGGTCCCTTACTATTTTCTTGAACATTCTCATAATGGATTAATTCCGGCTTTATTTCACCAATGAACCGTGATTCAGGGTTGTTTTGAAGTCGACCATAAAGCATTCGTGAATATGCATTTGTTAAAAACAATTTTTCCTTTGTTCGAGTTATGCCAACATAAGCCAATCTTCTTTCTTCTTGGAGTTCAGACTGACTTTCTGCGGCTCGTGACAATGGAAAGAGCCCCTCTTCCATTCCAATCATAAAGACAACTGGAAATTCCAGGCCCTTAGCGGCATGCAAGGTCATCAATGTCACCTGAGAACCATCTTCTTGGACATCATCTTGGTCAGAAACTAAAGCAAGGTCACTCAAGAAGTTAATTAAATTTTCACTCCCTAAACTATCTTGATTTTGCTGGTCATATTGCTCGGTGACAGAAATAAATTCTTCCAAGTTTTCAATTCTTGATTCATTTTCCAGATTCTTAGTAGATTTCAAAGAATCTAAATAACCACTCTTATTCAAAATCTCTTGAGTAATATCGGTAATGTTCATTGAATCTAGCTTTTTTGTAATTTCTGATATAAGTAAAGCAAATCCGGAAATTGAATTTTTGGCTCGAGAATTTAATTCATTAGCCAAATCAACATTTTCGGCTGCTTCCAGTAAGCTCCAAGAATGGTCATTAGCAAAAGTTCTTAATTTATTGATACTGGTTTGGCCAATACCTCTTTTAGGTTCATTAATAACCCGTTCAAAGCTCATGGAATCTAACGGGTTTGCCAGTAATGTTAAATAAGCTAAAACATCCCGAATTTCTTTTCGATCATAGAACTTATGGCCACCAACCATAGTGTAAGGTATGTTAGCTTTTAATAACGTCTCTTCCATCACTCGCGACTGAGCGTTTGTCCGATAAAGAATTGCAAAACTGCCATAATCAAATTTATGTTCTGCTACTTCTTTTTGGATATTAGCAACAACGTATCTGGCTTCATCATTTTCATTTTGGCCACGATAATAAGACACTTGTTCGCCCTGATCATTTTCTGTCCAAAGGTTCTTATCTGCACGATTATCATTATTAGCAATCACAGAATTCGCAGCAGCTAATATTGTTTTTGTTGAACGATAATTTTGCTCCAACAAAGTGACATGGGCATCTGGATAGTCTTTTTTGAAATTTAAAATATTTTCCATATTGGCACCCCGCCAACCATATATACTCTGGTCAGCATCGCCGACAACACAAATATTGCGATATTTTTGGGCAAGTAAAGAAACTAATTTATATTGGGCCTCATTAGTATCCTGATACTCATCAACATGAATATACTTAAACTTTTCTTGATAATAATCCAAGACTTCAGCTTCCTGATCAAAAAGCTGAATGGTCATCATAATCAAATCGTCAAAATCTAGCGATTGGTTTTCTTTTAAAGCTGATTGATAACGCTCATAAACATCAGCTGCAATTTCTTCAAAAGGAGTCCCAGCTGATTTTTTATATTCTTTAGGCGTCAACAAATTATTTTTGGCATTTGATATTGCAGATAGTAACGCTCGGGAATCAAACTTTTTTGAGTCTAAATTTAAATCTGCCAAGATTCTTTTTACCAAGGTTCTTTGTTCACTGGTATCGGTGATTGTAAAAGCCCGGTTATACCCTAAACGATCAATGTACCTTCTTAATATTCGAACACAAAGCGCATGAAAAGTAGATACCCAAACATCTTGGCCACTTTCGCCCAAAAGTTTCGCTACTCTTTCCTTCATTTCTTTTGCCGCCTTATTTGTAAAGGTAATTGCCAAAATATTCCAAGGCAAAATCCCTTTTTCTTCAATGAGGTAGGCAATTCGGTGAGTTAAAACTCGAGTTTTGCCACTGCCGGCACCCGCCATTATCAAAACTGGTCCTTTTGTATGCACAACAGCATCCTGCTGTTGCTTGTTTAATCCTTTAATAAGCGTATTATCTACCAATTAAAATTCCGTCCTCTCAACCAAGTGTCCAGTTAATTATACCAAAAACCAAGTTTTAAATAAAAAAGTCTAGAAGTAATTTTGTTCATCTAGTTGATTACCAGTCAGCAAAAAAGCCGGTTTCCCCGGCTTACTCTAATTTTTCATATTTTGATTTATAATCAAGTTCATCCCAAATTTTAGTTGCTTCAATTTGAATTAAGCTTTCAGAAATTGAATCGGTTGGGATAAGAATATGGCCAATAGCTTCCTCGTCTTTTGCTTCAGTATTGCCATAAAAATTAAAGTGCCAATTATCCTTTAAGACCCACTGGGTTTGGACTCGCGGGTAATCCTTTTTTCTAATAATCTGAAAGATGGTTGGTAAATTAGATTTTGGCTGCGTTAAAGGCATTCCTGCTACCGCTCTTAAATTTTCTTCGGTTTCACTCACATTTAATCCAAAATCAAAGACAAAACCAGCAGTACTCAATGTTGGCGAAACCTTATTTACGTAAATTGAACCACTAGTAGAAACATAAAACGAAATTTCAAAAGTGCCAACATAATTAATGTTTTTAGAAATTTCTGAGGCTATTCGTTTCATTTCCTTATCAATATTTTTATCAACTTTTGCTGGGGAAAACGCGTTTGCTACCTGATGAAGCTTTGGATCATACATAACTTCAATTGTTGGAAAAACAACTGACTTACCATCAGCAGATCTGCCAACAACCACTGAATAATCAATATCATGTTCAACGTAAGATTCCAAAATGTAGGTTCCAGTGGCCAGTAAACCAGAAGCTTTTACAATATCAGCTTGATTCTTAATTAACAGCTCGCCACTGCCAGGAATATTTCTTTGAATAGGCTTCAAAATTGCCGGATACCCAATGGAACTAATTGATTGATATATATCCTGCAAACTAATAATGGTCACATATGGGGTCATGTTAATGTTAATTGTTTCAAAAAATGTCCGTTCAATCAAACGATCTTGCATGATATCCAACAATTCCCCATTTTGCGGTACAAACGTAAATTGGTAAAGAAATTTTATCAAATCAGAGTCAATATCTTCACTATTATAAATAATTGCGTCACAGCGTTCGGCAAAAATCTGCAAAGTTTTTTTGTCAGTAAGGGAACCAATATATTTAAAATCGGCCAAATTCAAAGCTGGGTTACTTTCATCAGGTGTATAAATTCCAATTTTAAAGCCCATCTTTTTGGCTGTCATGATTAAAAATTGAGTACTAATTCCGTTCCCAATCACACCAATTGCCTGTCCTGGATAAATCACATTCTCAACTGCCAAACGGTCCACTGCCCTTCTAATAAGGAATTACCCTAAAATTCTATTCTCGAACAAACGTAACTTTACCATTATCTAAGGATGCTATTCTTGCCAAAGATTCAAGTCTAATACCAGATTTTTTAATAATCTCGTGGCCTTTTTGAAAACTCTTTTCGATCACAATTCCAACGCCAACTACTTGTACCTTTGCAAGCTTGGCAATTTCCAATAATCCAGAAACTGCCTGACCGTTAGCAAGGAAATCATCAATAATTAAGATTTTGTCTTCAGGATTTAAAAAACGTTTGTCAATACTAATATCATTGCTTACTTGTTTAGTATAAGAGTATACAGAAGCAGTGTATAGATTATCTGTTAATGTCAAAGACTTATGCTTTCTGGCAAAAATCAATGGAACGTGAAGATGAACTGCAGTCATCATTGCTGGGGCAATTCCTGAAGATTCTACCGTGACAACCTTGGTAACCTTGGAATCACCAAACTTGCTAGCAAACTCTTGGCCAATTTTATCCATTAAATCAGTGTCTACTTGGTGATTTAAAAAATTATCAACTTTTAAAACATTTCCAGGTAAAACGGTACCTTCATTTTTAATTTTGTCCTCTAATAGTTTCATCACGAAATCCTTTCTAACTATCATACTGATATAATTTGTAAGTTCTGATAATATAAATTAATTTTTGGGTATATGCCGGATCAGTGGCATAGCCATCTTTTTGCAACGCCAGTGCTCCTTGTCGATAATTGGAGGCGTTGATTACATCTGAATATTGATTGCCATTCCACTGAGTACCATTTCTCAAAAGTCTAGCATGATCTGTCAGCGAATCGTTCCAACTTTTATATACCTGAAATCTAGCTTTTACAGTGACATATTTACCATTAACGAATTCCTGAGTATTTAAATAAACTGAATTTGCCAAGTTACCGTTTGCTTTAACTCCAAATAAATTATTATACTTTTGAGACAATTGGCTGGTTCCCCAGTTTGATTCCAAAATGGCTTGAGCAATTGTTATACTAGGTAAAATATTATATTGACCTTGGAGCTTTTGAGCCTGTGGGGCAACTTTCCTAATAAACTGAGCATGTTCTACTTCAACGGGATTAGAATTAGTGTTAACTTTAGGAGCACTATTTTCAGCTGAAGAAAGGAATTTAAATCCTAAAATTAAAAACAAGCCTACTGCAATAAAAATCAGCATAACCGCTACATTTGAGCGCTTATTTGCAGATCTCCTTTTTCTTCTTCTTGGCACAATATCCTCGGACTTTCCAACATTTTTCGTATTAACTATAATATCTTATGATAACAGTTAATATTTTACAATCAAGCACATATAATTGACAAACACCATATTTTAAGATAAATTAGCTTTTGACACTTAAAATGATAAGGGATGGAGAATTAATGGCTAAAAATACAGAAGTTTCAGAAGCTCAATCAAAATTTCATGTTGGTGATGAAGTTTCATTTAGACTTGAAAAGCAACCATTCAAGGGATTTGTAGATAAGAGCTATACTAATTCATTCTTGATTACTTTTGATTCCGATGACCCGGAAATTATTGACAAATACCATAATAAAGTAGTTATTAATAACCAAAAATTAAAGATGGTTAAGGCTGCTCCAAGAGTTGAACCAGATCCTGATGAAGAATCTGATGAAGAAGACCTAAAAGATTCTAAGAAAAAAGATAATAAATAAAATTTTAAGACAAAAAAACGGCATTGACATAAGAGTCAGTGTCGTTTTTTTGTCTTAAAATCTTTTTGACATTTCCAACACCCCGTTAATTATTTCAAAAATATTCCATATTATATTCTTATGTTTTTCATAAGTATTGTTTAATATATAAATCATGGAAATTAATTAAAACAACGGAGGAAATCCCATAATGAAAAAGAATAAAATTGTTTTTGCCACAGCTGTATTAACATTACTTGGCGGAAGTGCTTTGTTTGCCAGCAATGACGTTGAGGCAAAAACTAATGTTAAGGTCAATTATGATAAAACTATAAAAACTCCCGGGACTATCCGGAATGTCGAAACAACTGGTAATGCTGCTTTATACAATAAAATCAGCTCACTACCCGGGGCAAAACAAATTGCCTCCAAAAACACTTTAAAGAAACTTGATAAGTCCAATAATCCTGACGACTATTTTAGAGTATATCGAGTTGCTCAAACAAACGATAAAAAAGTATACTACAAAGTTGTGAGTTTTGATGGTCAGTATCGTGGCTGGATTTATGGTGGAAAGGATCCAAAAAAGTTTACTTCAGGAATCAAATCAGCTGAGACAACCAAACCAGTCTCTATCTCCCAAGATGCATTTAAAACTTTTAAATTAACTGACCCAACAAGCAAACATGTCACTTGGAATATCCCAACAGGAAGTCAGTATAAACCTAAAAAAGTAGTAAACTCAATGGCTGCTTATAATGACGACGATTTAAGAATAATAAAGGGAGTCCAAATAAATAAAAGTGGTGAAAAATATTATTATATTAAAAGTAGCCAACACCCCGAAATTAACGGTTGGATAAACCACCAAGCAATTGCGGAGAAAAAAGCTGGTTCCTCCACTGAAAATAATAACCAAAAGCCAAATCCTGAGTCTCCAAATCCAGGTATCCCTGGAGAAACTCCCCAAACTCCAACACCTCCGAAAGCTTTTTCATTTAACTATACAGATGCTCAAGTGAATAAGAACTCTCTTCAGGCTGAAACAAACACAACTAAAGTAAAAGAAGTTCAAGAACTTTACAAAACAAATGTTTTAAAAGGACTGGCACTTCCATACAGATTTTCAACCTCGACTCCGCTTGCTGAAATCCAAAGCAAACTCGGCTATGGCAAAAGAATAACCACTAAAGATGGGAAGCACTATATTGTCATCGTTACAGGTTATTCAAATCGTCCAGTAATAATTGTTCCTTTTACGAAAATAAATTATATTAATCCAACTGCCAAGGTTACTGACATCGATTTGTTAGAAATGTTCGTTGATGAAAAAACAATGGGCCAAATTCAGTCGGCGGCAAACTTATATTACAAATTAAATTATCTTGGATCTCTAATAATCTTTTCACCAATGTCTGATTCAATGGTTAATCGACTCCTCGGAGCAGACAAGCAATTAACAATTGACGTGGAACCTTTCTTACCAGAATTACCTATTAAGGTAAAATTTGATATTAAGCCAAAGATTGAAAGAGATGCAAATGGTATCAAAAATGTTGATGTCGACTTAGCCTTAGACAGTAATTCCCTGACTGTTCCAAACCCAGAAAATCCAGTAAATTGGGATACAACTCAGATTGATATGTCCAAATCAGGTATCCCATCATTTTTACAAGGAATAGTAAGACCAATTGTTGAAAAAACATATGGTACTCGCTACCCAGTTTATAAGAAAGTAGATCAAAAAATGTCAAACCAAAAGATCAACACTTATCTTTGAAATGGCAAAACCTTACCTTTCCGTCATGGTAACTATGGCTTTGATATAAAAATTAATGTGGATATTCAACCAGATCAACAAATGGGCAAAAAAATAAAAGTTACATTAACATGTGAAAAATAAAAAACAAGCCGAGCAATCAGATTATTTCTGACTACTCGGCTTTCTTACATATCACTTATGCATGCATACGTCGATCAAATACTTTTTTTAAAGGTTCAGCTATCAAAGGAACAATTATCCCTGAAAAAATTGCTTCCGGAATTCCGTTGGTTGCGATAATCCCCAGCAAATAAGGCAAAAGTTCTTTTATATTTACAGCATATAGTTGCGGAGCTTTGGCCCGATAAAAAAGATAAATAAATCCAAGAACAAAAATTGTATTAGTCAAAGAGCCAACAATTCCTGTCAAAGAAGCACTTAATTTAAATTTGTTGGTCTTCTTCATCATCCAAGAAAACGTCATCCCTGCAAAAATTCCAATCAAAATTCGTGGCAGAATTGATACCAAAGGATTCACAAAAACTATTGGGGCAATCGGACTTGTTGGCCAGACAAAAGCCCTGATAAAGGTTATCAGGCCCCAGATACCACCGATTACTGCTCCGTCAAGAGTACCCATTAAAATGGTTACAATGGAAACCGTGGCAGAAATAATCGAAATTTCCAGACCCCACGGAGTTGGAATATTTCCCAAAATAGGAACAGTCGTTTGGATAATAACGATTGCAACAAACATTGCCATCATATTCATACGAAAAGTATTCGTTTTGCGTGCCATTTTTGGAACTCCTTCATAATTCTTTTTCCCTAACCTTTGATCGATCAGAGTATAACTTATTGGAAACAAAAAAGCTCTTCTTTTGTATAAGAAGAACTTTCAAAGTTGTTAATAAAATTAACGTTTTGAGAATTGTGAAGCCTTACGAGCTTTCTTAAGACCTGGCTTCTTACGTTCTTTCATACGAGCATCACGGGTCAAAAGACCTGCACGCTTTAATGGACCACGGAAGTCGGGATCAACTTCAAGCAAAGCACGAGCAATTCCATGACGAGTTGCGCCAGCTTGGCCTGAAAATCCACCACCATTAACATTTACCAAAGTGTCATAGTTACCGAGAGTTTCAGTAACATTGAAAGGTTGAACAACAACTTCTCGTAAGTTAGCAAATGGAATGTAGTCTTCAATTGGTTTATCATTCATAATAATTTTACCTGTGCCGGGTACTAAACGTACACGTGCAACAGAATCTTTACGACGGCCTGTGCCGCGATATTGTACTTGAGCCAATGCGATTTCCTCCTTAAATTAGGTTAGTTATGTCTAGTTTTTCGGGCTTTTGAGCCTGGTTTTCATGTTCAGGACCTGCATAGACATGTAACTTCAAAAAGATCTCGTGACCTAATGTTCCATGAGGAAGCATTCCCTTAACTGATGTTTCAATCAATTTTTCTGGTTTATCATCTCTGAGTTCACCAGCAGTTCTTTGCTTCAAACCACCAATGAAACGACTGTGGTGATAATAAATCTTTCGTTTATCTTTACGACCAGTCAAAGCTACTTTACTTGCATTAATAATAATAACATTATCCCCGGTATCCACATTTGGGGTAAATGTTGGTTTATTCTTACCTCGTAAAATTGAAGCGACTGTTGAAGCTAAACGTCCCAAAGGAACATCTGTAGCATCAATAACGTACCATTTACGATCTACTTCTCCTGGTTTTGCCATATATGTTGTACGCACGTTAAAATTCCTCCATGTTCTGTGTTTGTTCGACACCAAGTAAGTTTCCGGGGCTTATCGTGGGGCAAACAATACCAAGTACAATAATACAAAGGATACTGTTTAAAGTCAATGAGTTTTATATATTATCGTTGTCTTTTCGGTAATTTAGTTGGGTGCTTGGGATCATCACCCTCATAGTAAACATGTTTAAGGTACAACCCACTGGCAGCCATTGTCCTTCTGGCTTGGGTCCGATCCTTTATCTTAAATAGTCTTAAAACGTCGTGAACTGGCCTTGTTCCCGAACCAATTTCAATAGCAACCCCAACCATAATTCGAACTTGATTATATAGAAATCCATTTCCATAAAACTCAATTAATAATTCATTCTTTGCTTTATCAACCCAAGCTTTTGCTTGATAAATGGTTCTAATATTGGATTTTGCCTCTGAACCTGAAGCAACAAAACTGGTAAAATCATGCTCACCAATTAAATCGTCAAGAGCTGTTTGAACTTTTTTTAGATCAAAAGGATATTTCCAGTGACCAGTATAATTTCTTTTAAAGGGATCCTTAAATTCTCCTAAATCTAGCCGGTAAAGGTACCTTTTTCCAGAAACATCATATCGAGCGTGAAATTTTTCCGAAACCTTTTCAACTTTTAATACCTCCATATCTAACGGCAAAATGCTGTTCAATGCTTTATACATAGACCGTTCATCAAGATCAAATGGAAAATCAAAATGAAAAACCTGACCAAGAGCATGGACTCCCGCATCGGTTCGCCCTGAACCGTAGACAATAATTGCTGGTTTGGGATTTTTTGCCATTAAATTTATTTTCGAGAATAAGACACCTTCGACTGTCCTTTTATGAGGTTGTCTTTGAAACCCACTAAATAAAGTGCCGTCGTAAGCTAAAGTTACTTTATATCGAAACATTTTATATTCCTAACTTCTAAAATAAACTACTAAGATTCCAATAATTAAAAAGATAATCGCACTAAGCAAATCTCTGTTCTGCCAATGGTAAACACGATATTTACTTCGATGTTCACTGTCAGTAAATCCCCTAGCTTCCATAGCAACAGAAAGATTCTCTGCATGATCAATCGCTCCACTAAAAAGTGGAACTAAGAGAGGAACCGCTGATTTAAGTCTCTGGCGTAGACTTCCAGTACCAAAATCCACTCCACGTGAACGTTGAGCATTCATTACAGTGGTCATTTCATCCATTAAGGTAGGGACAAATCTTAGGGCTATCGATAACATAAGTGCCAGGGTATCCACAGGAACCTTTATCTTTTTTAAAGGATGTAAAAGCGTTTGCACCCCATCTGCAATGGCAAGAGGAGCTGTCGTTAAAGTCAAAATAGTTGAAATCATAATAATCAACATGAATCTAATAAAGATATACCCACCATTGATTAAGCTTTGATCAGTAATTGAAAATATCCCCCAGTGCCACAAGACTTTCCCACCGCTGGCAAACAAAACCTGCAATGCAACTGTGAAAATTATTAACCAAATCAACGGCTGGATTCCCTTTAAAAAATATGGAAGAGAAATGCCAGACATTAAAATGGAAAGCAGTATTAAACATATCAGAATGCCATATGTCAAAGGATTATTGGCAAAAAAGATAATGATAACAAAGAAAAAGGTGAGCAATAATTTGCTTTGTGGACTCATTTTATGAATCCAAGAGTTCCCTGGTAAATATCTGCCAAAAAGGAAGTTATTCATCTTACCCTTCTCCTTAGTGTTTTACTAAATTAGAAACTTTATCAGCCAGTTGATCAATAGTTAACGCTAATCTATCAAATTTAACGCCATTTTTCTTTAAGGCCAAAGAGAACTGCGCACTTCTCGGTAAATTCAAATGATGAGCTTTTACCCAGCTAGGGTCACCGAATATTTCTTGAGAGTTTCCAAAACGAATGACTCTTCCATTATCCATTACAATAATCTTCTTGGCATAATCAACAACGTCTTCCATTTGGTGGGTGACTAAAACAATCGTGACTTTTTGCGTTTGATTAAGATTAGTGATCAAATCTAACAACCGAGTCCTTCCGCGTGGATCTAAGCCAGCAGTTGGTTCATCAAGCACAAGGATTTCCGGCTTCATAGCTAAAACCCCAGCAATGGCAACTCGTCTACGCTGCCCACCTGAAAGGTCAAACGGAGATTTATCTGCCAGACTTGATTCCAAACCAATCATCTGCATAGCTTCTTTTGCTGCCGTTCTGGCCTCATCATCACTGGCACCATAGTTCTTCGGCCCAAACATGATATCCTTTATAACTGTTTCTTCAAAAAGCTGATTTTCGGGAAATTGAAAAACCATCCCAACGTGATGTCTAAGCTGCTTTAAATTTTTATTGGAAGTTTCCGGTTGAATTTTAGTATTATAAATAAGAATTTGCCCAGTTGTGGGTTTCAATAAAGCATTTATATGCTGCACTAGCGTAGATTTGCCGCTACCGGTATGCCCGATTATAGCTACAAAATCTCCGGGTTCAATTTTAAAACTGGCATTATTCAAAGCCAGATGAGAAAAAGGAGAATTTGGCTGATAAATGTGGCTTACTTTTTCGAAAGTAATTCCGTTATCCAATTTAAAAGTTCCTCCTCATTCATATACTGACTAGGCACCGTAATGTTATTTTTTCTAAGTTTTTCAACGACTTTTTCTGTAAAAGGAATATCCAATCCAATTTCTTTTAAAAATTGAGTTTGAGAAAAGATTTGTTCTGGTAAAGCATCCTTAATAATCTTACCTTGATTTAAAACTATTACCCGATCAGCCCCAGTTGCTTCATCAATATCATGAGTGATGGAAACAATTGTAAGATGTTTTTCATCCTTTAATTTGCGAACCAAGCCTAAGATATCTTCTCGTCCTTGAGGATCAAGCATACTGGTTGCTTCGTCTAAGATAATGATTTTCGGACTCAAACCAATAATACCTGCAATGGCTACTCTTTGCTTTTGGCCTCCAGATAAGTTGGCAGGAATTCTATTTCGAAAATCCCACATGCCAACTTCTTTTAAACTATTTTTTACTTTAACCCGCATTACATTTCGACTGATTTGTCGATTTTCCAAACCAAAAGCAACATCATCTTCGACCGTCGCTCCTACAAACTGATCCTCTGGATTTTGAAAAACGATGCCAATTTGATTTCTTACCATGTTGATATTTTCGTCATTAACTGGTAAACCATCAACAACAATTTTCCCTTTATCTAAAGTTAATAAACCATCAATTAACCGGGTAAGGGTACTTTTTCCACTGCCGTTTTGCCCAATAATTGTGGTCCATTTTCCCTCTTCAATATTCAAAGATAAATCACTGAAAAGGTATGGTTGATCAGAATATTTGAAACTAATATTCTTAACTTGGATAATGTTACTCATCAGATTCTCCTATGATAAAAATATGTACAAAAAAATCACTTACAAGTAATCGGCGCATGAGTTACCTCACATTCAAACTAGACTAGGATCTTTCCACCATCGTAACGTTCTATGCCAAAAACTTGAGTGATTCTCGTAAAAAATATTTAAGTTAATTAATACTAATCAACTAATTCTAAGATAACCATAGGAGCACCGTCTCCACGACGAGGCATGGTCTTCATGATACGAGTGTATCCACCGTTACGATCAGCATATTTAGTAGCCAATTCACCAAATAATTTTTGAACAGCAGTGGTAACAGTAATATCATCACCATCTTCTTTTACATCAGCAACAACATTGCGAATGTAAGCAGCGGCTTGACGACGAGCATGTAAATCTCCATGCTTACCAAGTGAAATCATCTTGTCAGTAGTTGATCTTACTTCCTTAGCTCTTGCTTCGGTAGTAACAATCTTACCGTGAATGATCAATTCAGTTGTAAGGTTACGAAGCAATGCACGACGTTGTTCACTTGTGCGTTGTAATTTCCGATTACGCATGAATGGGTATCCTCCTTATATATTTTAGTCTTCTTTACGTAAAGAAAGGCCTAAAGCAGCAAGCTTTTCCTTAACTTCTTCAAGTGATTTACGTCCTAAATTACGAACTTTCATCATATCAGCTTCAGTCTTTTCTGTAAGCTCTTGAACAGTGTTAATTCCGGCTCGCTTTAAACAATTATAAGAACGAACTGAAAGGTCCAATTCTTCGATTGTCATTTCAAGCATTTTTTCTTTATGAGTTTCTTCTTTTTCTACCATGATTTCGGCATTTTTAGCTTCATCAGTTAAATCAACAAACATTTGTAAATGTTCAGTTAAGATTTTTGCTGCCAAACTAACGGCCTCACTTGGTGAAATTGAACCATCTGTCCAAACATCCAAGGTAAGCTTGTCAAAATCATCTCGTTGTCCAACACGTGTATTCTCAACCTGATAGTTAACACGTTCAATTGGGGTATAAATGGAATCAACAGGAAGTACACCGATTGGCATATCTGAAGCCCGTTTCTTGTTTTCAACAGCAGAAACGTAACCTCTTCCTTGGTTAGCAGTTAATCTCATATGAAAAGTTGCACCTTCGGCAACCGTGGCAATATGAAGTTCTGGGTTCAAAACCGTAACATCACTATCACCAACAATATCACCAGCTGTAACTTCTGCCGGACCAATTACGTCGATTTCAAGGTTTTCTACTTCATCCTCTGGCCCATCCAATTTCAAAGAAATTTTCTTAACATTCAAAATAATTTGAGTAACATCTTCAACAACCCCTTTGATCGTTGAAAACTCATGAAGAACATCGTCAATTTGAATGCTAGTAACCGCTGCACCAGGCAATGAAGACAAAAGAGTCCTCCTTAAGGAATTCCCTAAGGTAGTACCATATCCTCGTTCCAATGGCTCAACAATGACTTCACCATAATTTTTGGTTTCTTCAATTTTATGAATGTTAGGTTTTTCAAATTCAATCATTCTTATCATTAACCCCTTTCAAAACGTGTGAGTCTGAGCGCAATAAATTAATATGCGGGTACATATTATATTCGTAAGTGATAAACATATATAACTAAACTCGACGACGCTTTGGAGGACGAGATCCATTATGAGGAACTGGAGTAACGTCACGAATAGCTGTAACTTCCAAACCGGTTGCTTGGAGAGCTCTAATAGCTGATTCACGGCCAGAACCTGGTCCCTTAACAGCTACTTCAACTGATTTCATGCCATGTTCCATAGATGCCTTTGCAGCAGCTTCTGAAGCCATTTGAGCAGCAAATGGTGTTGATTTACGACTTCCACGGAAGCCAAGAGCACCAGCTGATGACCAAGCAACAGCATTTCCTTGCATGTCGGTAATCATAACCAAAGTGTTGTTGAATGTTGAATGAATATGAGCAACGCCTGATTCAATATTCTTTTTTACCCGACGTTTACGACCTGTTTTCTTAACCATAAAATCACTTAACCTCCTTTTTAATTATTATTTTTTCTTACCAGCAATAGAGAGCCTACGACCCTTACGAGTGCGGGCATTATTCTTAGTATGTTGGCCACGAACAGGCAAACCACGACGATGACGCATTCCACGGTATGAACCAATCTCTTGAAGAAGTTTGATATTCATACTTGTTTCTCGACGTAGGTCACCTTCAATTTTATATTGATCAACTGCAGCTCGGATTTTATCTTCTTGGTCAGGAGTTAAATCACGAACACGAACATCTTCTGAAACACCAGTGTCCTTCAGAATTTTTTGAGCAGTTGAATTCCCAATCCCATAGATATAAGTTAAACCAATTACGATTCGCTTATCACGGGGTAAATCAATTCCGGCGATACGAGCCATATAAAAACACCTCCCTATTTATTAATTACTTTCCTTGGCGTTGTTTGTGCTTTGGATTTGCAGAGCAGATGACCATAACACGGCCTTTTCTTCTAATAACTTTGCAATGTTCACACATACGCTTGACAGATGGTCGTACTTTCATTTTAAATCCTCCTTGAAAATGATTAAGACAGAAAACCACTTACTTATAACGATAAGTGATTCTTCCCTTGCTTAAATCGTAAGGGGACATTTCGACAGTTACCTTGTCTCCAGGAAGAATTCTAATGTAATGCATTCTAATTTTTCCTGAAACAAAAGCTAAAATTTGGTGTCCGTTTTCCAACTCAACACGAAAAGTAGCATTTGGCAAAGTTTCAACAACTTTTCCTTCAACTTCGATAGCGTCTTCTTTAGCCACTAAATAGCACCTCCAGCTATCTATAAAGATCGAATTCCGAATATTTGACAATCACTTGTTAGTTTAACACGATAACAAAATTCTTTCAATCCTATAGACTCAACAGTTAACTGCCATATTTTATAGTGAACCTAAAATTTTATCAACATCTTTCCAAACTTCAGTAATGGCTCTATCACCATCAACATCGTATAAAAGATTGCGTTGTTTGTAATATGAAATTAACGGAGTATTCATTTTAGTGTTTACCTTAAGCCGATTTTGAACAGCTTCCGGTTTATCATCAGCGCGTTGATAAAACTCATGTCCCCCACAAACATCACATGTGCCTTCAACTTTAGGATTATGATAAAGCTTATTGTAAGTAGCTCCACAGTTTTTACAAATATATCGGGCGGTTAATCGCTTCGTCAAAACACTAGGATCAACATCAATATAGAGAACTGCATTAAGCTCTTTTCCAAGCTCTTTGGTCATTTTTTCCAAAGCATCAGCTTGTTCTAAAGTTCTAGGATATCCATCCAAAAGATATCCATCCTCAGTATCATCTTTAGATAATCTTTCCTTGACAATTCCATTTGTAACTTCGTCTGGAACAAGATTACCTTTATCAGTGAACTCTTTAGCTTTGAGCCCTAAGGCCGTCTTACCAGCAATAGCTGCCCGAAACATATCACCGGTTGAAATATGAGGAACGGGATATTTTTTAACGATGTATTCAGCCTGAGTACCTTTACCGGCACCAGGAAGTCCCATTAAAATTAGGTTTAATGACATTAACATTCTCCTCGTAATCTTCATAGGTAAATTATGACTTTTGTGGATTAGGTTCATTTTGGTTGGATCCCTTTGAACCAGAATCTTGGGAATCAAGATCTTTAGGTCTAGAACCACTGATAAAGCCAACGTATTCTCGCTTCATCATTAACCCTCTAATCTGTCTAAGGGTTTCGATTGCAACACCGACAACGATTAGTAAACTAGTTCCGCCCAAGCCAACTGACTCATCAAGATTCCAAATATCTTGAGCAATCAATGGAATCAAAGAAATCACACCCAAAAAGATCGAACCTACAACACTAAGCCTCATAAGAAGATTTGATACGTAAGTTTGAGTTTCATGTCCCGGCCAAACACCCAGAATATAACTTCCTTGCTTTTGTAAGTTTTCTGATAGTTTTTCAGGGTTAACCTGAACAAAGGCATAAAAGAAAGTAAACATAACAATCAAAGCAGTGTAAAATACCGCCCCAGTTGGTGTCTGCATATTAAATAAATTATTTAATATTTGGTACCAAGTAGATTGGGAATAATTCTGAGTAAAAGCCATCAAAATGGTTTGAGGAGTCGCAATAAATGAGCTCGCAAAAATAACAGGAATAACACCGGCAACGTTAACCTTTAAAGGCAAGTAACTGCTGTCAGGAGAACCAGCTGTTCTACGAGTATATTGAATTGGGATTCTTCGCTCCGCTTGTTGAACCCAGGTTGTAAAAGTAACAATAACCAAAACAACTATTATCAATGCTATAGAAAACAGAATAGGTTGCCAAAGGTCAGAACCACTAACCCCAACAAAGTAGGTTTGCCAAACATGTTGCAAACCAACAGGAATTCGGGCAACAATCCCAGCAAAAATAATCATTGAAATTCCGTTTCCAAGACCACGATCTGTGATCATGTCACCCATCCAAGTGGTAAGCATTGTCCCACCAGTGAGAATAATTCCGATAGTTGCATATGTTGAAATACTTGGATGCTGTACCAGATTAAGACTACTCAACTGGTTGAAACCAGCAGTAATACCTACAGATTGGAAGAAAGCTAAAATCACTGTAAGGTATTTTGTATGTTGGTTTAATTTACGTCGACCAACTTCACCTTGCTTGCCCCATTCAACATACTTAGGAACAATGTCCATTTGTAAAAGTTGAATAATAATTTGAGCAGTAATGTAAGGTGATACTCCCATCGCAAAAACGGAATAATTAGTTAACCCACCACCACTGAAGGTGTTAAGAATACTAACCAAACCTGAAGATGCAACGGACTGAAGTGCTTTTGCGTTAATCCCAGGAACTGTGATATATGCTCCTAACCGAAAGATTACTAATACAAAAAGAGTAAAAAGTATTTTATTTCGGATTTCTTTAACTTTAAACGCACCTGATAAGGTCGAGAGCATTAAATCACCTCTATTTTGCCACCAGCATCTTCAATCACAGATTGAGCTGATTTTGAAAACTTATTAGCTTTAACAGTAAGCTTTTTAGAAAGTTTACCATTACCTAAAATCTTGATTCCAGCTTTAGTACCTTTAATAACACCAGATTCTACAAGTAATTCAGGAGTAACCTCGGTTCCATTATCAAAACTATCAAGTCTCTCAACATTGACAACCGCATACTCTTTACGACTGATGTTATTAAAACCACGTTTTGGAATACGACGGTACAAAGGCATTTGGCCACCTTCAAAACCAACTCTGGTTTTACTACGAGCCTTTTGACCCTTTTGGCCACGACCTGAAGTCTTGCCACGTCCAGCAGACAGGCCACGGCCTCTTCTAGTACGTAATGAACGAGAACCTTCAGCAGCTTTCAATTCATTCATTTTCATGAAATTAGCACCTCCTATCTTTTAAATTTAGTCTTTAATTTGTTCAACTTCGATTAAATGAGCAATAAGAAATAATGCCCCACGAGTTGCTTCATTATCAGGCTTTACAACAGAACTGTTAACTCGCCCAAGGCCTAAAGCCTTAACAATTTTTCTTTGTTTGGGGAGGCGATGAGTCACGCTACGTTTTAATGTAATTTTTAATTGAGCCATCTTAAAACTCCTCCTTATTCAGCTAAATGTTGGGTTGAAACTCCACGCAAAGCTGAAACTTCATCAGCACTGCGTAATGCATTCAGGCCTTTAAAAGTGGCTCTGATTACATTAACAGGTGTGTTTGAACCCAAACGCTTACTGGTAACATCATCGATACCTGCTAGTTCCATAACGGAACGGACAGCACCACCAGCAGCAACTCCAGATCCTTCTTCGGCAGGCTTAAGTAAGATTCTGCCGCCACCGTAATTGCCAATTACTTGGTGAGGAATTGTTGTACCAACAATCGGAACCTCAATCAAGTTTTTGCGAGCATCTTCAACAGCTTTACGAATAGCTTCTGGAACTTCTTGAGCTTTACCAGTTCCAAAGCCAACATGACTGTGCTTATCGCCAACTACGACTAATGCTGCAAAACGAAGACGACGACCACCTTTAACAACTTTAGTGATCCGGTTAATGGAAACAACGTTGTCTTCTAGCTCTAATTTATCAGGATCAATAAACTTCTTCATGTGCGGTTATTCCTCCTTTTATTAAAAGTCTAGTCCGTTTTCACGGGCTGCATTTGCAAGAGCCTGAACACGACCATGGTAAAGGTATCCACCACGGTCAAATACAACCTTCTTGATGTTCTTTTTGCTAGCTCTTTGAGCTACCAATTTACCAACACCTGCTGCTTGCTCAGTCTTATTTGCACCACTGACATCAGAATCAAGTGTTGAGGCACTAACAAGCGTTACACCCTCTACGTCATCAATAATTTGAGCGTAGATGTTTTTGTTAGAACGAAAAACGTTCAAGCGTGGGCACTCGGCAGTACCAGAAATCTTATTACGGACACGGTTATGACGACGTTTCCGACTTTTATTTTTATCTGGTTTAGAAATCAAAATAGTCACCTCAAAATTTTATTAGACAGGTAAATTACTTACCAGTCTTACCTTCCTTACGAATAATATGTTCGTTCTCGTAACGAATAC
Source organism: Lactobacillaceae bacterium UBA5807 (assembly GCA_002418005.1). Taxonomy (GTDB): domain Bacteria; phylum Bacillota; class Bacilli; order Lactobacillales; family Lactobacillaceae; genus Lentilactobacillus. The sequence continues at coordinate 11,665 of DIDF01000095.1, read as the reverse complement.
CTTTGCCTTTATATGGTTCAGGTGAACGTACATCACGAACTGTTGCAGCAAAATCGCCAACACCTTGTTTGTCGATTCCACTAATATTAATAGTGGTATTATTTGGAACTTCAACCTTTAAGTCTTCAGGAACATTCATCTGGACAGGATTTGAATATCCAACGTTCAAAGTAAGGTTTTTGCCTTTTAATTGAGCACGATATCCAACACCAACAAGTTTTAAAGTCTTAGAAAAGCCTTTAGTAACTCCTTCAACCATGTTATTGAAGTTAGCACGAGCAGTACCATGGAGAGCTCGAACTTTATTGTTATAATCACCAACTGGTTCGAAGTTAACTTCATTGCCTTTAACGTTCATCTTTATTTCAGGTGACATCTCACGGGTCAATGAACCCTTTGAACTTTTAACAGTAACTTTGTTACCGTCAGTTTTAACTTCAACGCCTTTTGGTAATTCAACAGTTTTATAACCAATTCGACTCATTTATTTGCACCTCCTATTCAGTAGATTTTTACCAAACGTAAGCTAATACTTCGCCGCCAATTTTCTTGGCTCTAGCTTCTTTATCTGTAATAACTCCATTTGATGTAGAAATAATGGCAATTCCAAGGCCATTTAAAACCTTGGGAACATCGTCTGCTTTAACGTATGAACGTAAACCAGGTTTTGAAATTCTCTTAAGGCCAGAAATAACACGTTCGTTGTTTTTGCCATACTTAAGGAATAATCGAATGATGCCTTGTTTGTCGTCTTCGATATATTCAACATCGCGTACAAAACCTTCACGTTTCAAGATTTCAGCGATGTCATGTTTGATTTTTGATGCAGGGACTTCAACTGTTTCGTGATGAACCATATTGGCATTACGAATTCTAGTTAAGAAATCTGCAATTGGATCAGTCATAGACATTAGCGCACAACCTCCTTCTTAATTTCTTTTACCAACTAGCTTTCTTCATACCAGGAATTTGACCCTTATGGGCAAGTTCACGAAGGCATAGACGGCACAAGTGGAACTTCTTGTAAACAGAATGAGGTCTTCCACAGCGCTCACAACGTGTGTAATTTTGAGTTGAGAATTTAGCTGGACGTTCACTTTTAACAATCAATGATTTTTTAGCCAATGTGAAACCTCCTAAGTTTATCTTTCAAATGGCATACCGAATTGAGCCAACAATTCATGGGACTCTTCATCGGTATTTGCAGTAGTTACAATTACAACATCCAAACCACGGACACGGTTAACATCATCGTAGTTGATTTCAGGGAAAATTAATTGTTCTCTGACACCTAAAGTGTAGTTACCTCTGCCATCAAAGGCTTTTGAACTAACACCGTGGAAGTCACGAACACGAGGTAATGAAACATTAATTAATTTGTCCAAGAATTCATACATTCTATCACCGCGAAGAGTAACTTTTGCACCAATTGCGTTACCTTCACGCAATCTGAAACCAGCAATTGATTTCTTGGCTTTAGTAATTAATGGCTTTTGGCCAGAAATTAAAGTTAACTCTGAAACAGCTTCATCAAGATTTTTGGCATTGGTAACAGCATCACCAACACCCATGTTCAAAACAATTTTATCAAGCTTTGGAGCCTGCATAATTGATTTGTAGCCAAATTTATCCATCATATGAGGGGTAATTTCACTAACAAACTTTTCACGTAAACGACTTGGCATTTAAAAGGTATCCTCCTTTCTTGATCTATTTAATCAATCGATTTATTAGATTTCTTTGCATAACGAACTTTTTTACCATTTTCAACCTTAAAGCCAACTTTAGTTGGTTTATTGGTTGAAGGGTCAATGAGCATAACATTTGAAACATGTATTGGAGCTTCAGCATCAACAATTCCACCATTAGGATTCGTTTGTGATGCCTTAGTATGCTTTTTAACCTTGTTAATACCTTGGACAATTACACGGTCCTTAGAAGCAATTGTCTTTGTAACAGTTCCTTCTTTGCCTTTGTCCTTGCCACTAATAACACGAACTTTGTCACCAGTTTTAATGAACATTTACGGCACCTCCTTATATTTTTGGTTTAATTAAAGTACTTCTGGAGCTAATGAAACGATCTTCATAAAATTGTGATCACGTAATTCACGAGCAACTGGACCAAAAATACGAGTACCTTGAGGGCTCTTATCACTATTAATGATAACAGCTGCATTTTCATCGAAACGGATATATGAACCATCATTACGACGAGTTGCTGATTTAGTTCTTACAACAACTGCTTTAACGACGTCACCTTTTTTGACAACGCCACCTGGTGTTGCTTGTTTAACAGTAGCAACAATTGTGTCACCGATTCCGGCATATCTTCTTGTTGAACCACCTAAAACTTTAATAGTTAAGATTTCTCTGGCACCAGAGTTATCGGCAACCTTCAAACGACTTTCTTGTTGAATCACAGGTATATCCTCCCTTCGTCATTTTAAATCAGAATACGATATAAATTATTAGCATTTGAGTAAATTAAAGATTAACTGCTTTTTGAACAACCTGAATTAAGCGGAAACGCTTAGTTTTTGATAATGGTCGAGTTTCCATAATTTTAACAATATCGCCAGTTTTGGCTTCATTGTTTTCATCATGAGCAGTATATTTCTTTGAGTATTTAACTCGTTTACCATAAGTCGGATGTTTCTTCGTAGTTTCAACAACAACAGTGATTGTTTTATTACTCTTATCAGAAATTACACGGCCTTGATAAACTTTACGTTCATTGCGTTCTTCTGCCATTAATTATGCCTCCTTATCGTATTCTATTTATTAAGTTCTTGTTGACGAAGTGCGGTTTTGATTCGAGCAATGTTCTTACGAACCTGCTTCAACCGAGCCGTATTTTCCAACTGGCCAGTGGCTAATTGAAAACGAAGATTGAACAATTCGTCTTTGTAATCTTTTTCTTTTGCAATCATTTGATCAGTGGTTAATTCATTAATTTCCTTAGCCTTCATTTGATTCGCCACCTACTTCCTCACGTTTAATAATCTTAGTACGAACAGGAAGCTTGTTTGAGGCAAGCCGTAAAGCTTCAGTAGCAACCTCTTGGCTGACACCCCCGACTTCAAAAAGGACTTTACCACGCTTAACAGGAGCTACCCAGCCAGCTGGTGTACCTTTACCATTACCCATACGTACGCCGACACCCTTTTCAGTATATGATTTGTGAGGAAAAATCTTAATCCAAACTCTTCCGCCACGCTTCATATAACGGGTCATAGCGACACGACATGCTTCAATTTGACGGTTAGTGATCCAGTGAGAATCAAGTGATTGTAAACCATAATCACCGAAAGTAACTGTCTTACCGCCTTTAGCTTCACCACGAAGCTTTCCACGATGTTCACGACGGTGCTTTACACGTTTTGGTACTAACATGTTATTTTCCTCCTTCTTCAGCTTTTTGCTGCTTTGGCTTCTCAGGAAGAACTTCACCACGATAGATCCAAGTTTTAACACCAATTGATCCATAGGTTGTGAATGCTTCTACCCATGCATAGTCAATGTCAGCTCTCAAGGTATGCAAAGGAACAGTTCCATCAGAATATGATTCAACACGAGCCATATCAGCACCGTTCAAACGACCAGCAACTTGGGTTTTAATACCCTTGGCACCAGCACGCATAGTTCTTTGCATAGCTTGACGCATTGCTCTTCTGAAAGCGACACGGCCTTCAAGTTGACGAGCAATATTTTCACCGACTAATTTTGCATCCAAATCAGGTTTCTTGATTTCAATAATATTGATATGAACCCTCTTACCTGTAAGAGAATTTAGTTCCTTACGAAGGTTTTCAACTTCTGATCCACCTTTACCAATTACCATCCCTGGTTTAGCAGTATGAATCGAAATATTAACGCGGTTTGCGGCACGTTCAATTTCAACAGTTGAAACTGAAGCACTGGCAAGACGCTTTTCAATATATTTACGAATTTTCAAATCTTCTTGTAAATAAGCAGCATATTGGCCATCAGCATACCATTTTGCTTCCCAGTCACGAATAATGCCAACTCGTAAACCATTAGGATTTATCTTATTACCCACGCTTTATCCCTCCTCTTTTTCTGAAACTACGATTGTAATATGACTTGTACGTTTGTTAATTGGAGAAGCTGATCCTTTAGCACGAGGACGAAAACGTTTTAAAGTTGGTCCTTCATTTACGAATGCTTCTTTAACAAACAAATCTTCACTATCTAAATCAAAATTATTTTCTGCGTTTGCAACAGCAGATTTTAGAACTTTAGCAACTACTGGAGATGCACCACGAGGGGTGAAATCCAAGATAGCAGCTGCTTCAGCAACACTTTTACCTCTAATAAGATCGATTACAAGGCGAACCTTACGAGCGGCTATACGAACGGTTTTAGCAGTTGCTTTTGCAGATGTAACTTGTTCAGCCATTAGTTATCCTCCTTGTTAAACAGTCTTCTTATCGTCGGCACTACTACTATTGTGGCCATGAAATGTCCGAGTTGGAACAAATTCGCCTAACTTATGACCAACCATGTCTTCAGAAACGTAAACTGGAACATGTTTACGACCGTCATAAACGGCAAAGGTATATCCAACAAAACTAGGAAAAATTGTTGAACGACGTGACCAAGTCTTAATTACAGACTTTTTGTCTTGACCTTTTTGGGCGTCGACTTTTTTAAGTAAGTATTCGTCAGCAAATGGTCCCTTTTTTAAACTACGACCCATTTTGCAACCTCCTCTGTAAATCTTTATTTTTACGACCCATAATAATGGGGTTAAATTACATCTTCGATCCTTTACGACGACGAACGATAAATTTATCAGAACGTGCTTTCTTGGAACGAGTCTTTTTACCAACAGTCTTCTTGCCCCATGGTGATAATGGTGATGGCAATCCAACTGGTGCTTTACCTTCACCACCACCATGCGGGTGATCGTTAGGGTTCATAACAGAACCACGAACATGTGGACGCTGACCCTTGTAACGAGTTCGGCCGGCTTTACCAACATTAATAAGTTCATGCTCTTCATTACCAACAATACCAATTGTTGCTCGATTGCTTCCAAGAACCATTCTAACTTCACCTGATGCCAAACGAACTAAGGCATATTTACCATCACGGCCAAGAAGTTGAGCTGATCCACCGGCAGAACGAACTAGCTGTCCACCCTTACCAGGTTTTAATTCGATATTATGAATAAGTGATCCAACAGGAATATTGGCAAGTGGTAAAGCGTTACCTGTCTTAATATCAGCTTTTGGCCCTGATTGAACCTTATCGCCAACCTTTAATCCTTTTGGTGCAAGAATGTATGATTTAACACCGTCAGCATAAACAAGTAAAGCAATGTTTGCGGTCCGATTTGGATCGTATTCAATTCCTTTAACTGTTGCTGGAACGTCATCTTTTGTACGTTTGAAGTCAATAATTCTATATTGAGTCTTGTTACCGCCACCACGATGACGGACAGTCATATGGCCATAATTATTCCGACCAGCAGTATGACTCTTTGATTCAAGTAATGACTTCTCTGGCTTGGTCTTAGTGATGGTGCTGCTGTAATCCAAGCTAGTCATATTACGTCGACCATTACTGGTTGGCTTATATGTTTTAATCGCCACGGTATTTCCCTCCTAAATATTATTTAAAAATGTGTTTAATTACTTTTCGTCATCGTCGCCGAAAAGCTTAATTTCTTTAGAGTCTTCTGACAAAGTAACAATTGCCTTACGACGCTTTGCGGTAAAGCCTTCATATCGGCCTTGACGCTTCTTTTTACCACGAACATTCATGACATTAACTCGAACAACTTTAACATCGAAAACATCTTCGACAGCTTTTTTTACCTGAGTCTTAGTTGCACGCAAATCAACATCAAATGTGTAAACTTTGTCGTCCATCTTACTAGTAGAGTCCTCAGTAATAACTGGACGTAAAATGACATCACGTGATTCCATTATGCGAGTACCTCCTCTACTTGAGAAAGAGCAGCTTTTGTAATGACAACCTTGTCACTATTGGCAACATCAAGAACGTTAATTCCCTTACCAGTGATCACTTTAACATTTTCCAAATTACGAGCTGAAAGAGCAGCTTGTTCATTGTCATCTTCCAAAACTACCAAAGTTTTAGTTGAAATATCTAAAGCATCCAGTAAAGAGGCAAATTCTTTTGTCTTAGGTTTCTCAAACTTAAGTGAATCAATCACAACAAAGCTCTTTTCAGCAACTTTGCTTGAAAGAACTGACTTCAATGCCAAACGTGAAACTTTCTTTGGCAAATGATATGAGTATGAACGGGGAGTTGGTCCAAAGACAATTCCACCGCCACGCCATTGTGGTGAACGAATTGATCCTTGACGAGCACGACCAGTACCCTTTTGACGCCATGGCTTCTTTCCACCACCACGAACTGCAGAACGGTTTTTAACCGAATGAGTACCGCGGCGAAGTGAAGCTCTTTGCATAACTATTGCATCAAATACAACATTATCATTAGGTTCAATCCCAAAAATGTCATCATTCAATGTAACGTTACCATTTTTACTTCCATCTTGTTTATATAATGCTACATCAGTCATCTATAGTTGCCTCCTTTCTACTTTTTTGAACTGCGAGCGGCAGTCTTAACAGTTACAAATGATTTATTGGCACCTGGAACGTTTCCCTTAATAAGAAGAACGTTATTGTCAGCGTCTGCACGAACAACTTCCAAGTTTTGAATAGTAACAGTATCATTACCCATTCGACCAGGTAGTGGCATTCCAGCAACAACCCGGTTAATGATTGAGCCTAATGAACCCGGACGACGGTGATAACGAGAACCGTGACTTTCAGGTCCACGTGATTGTCCGTATCTATGGACGTTACCTTGGTATCCATGACCTTTTGTTGTACCAGTAACATCAACAATGTCACCAGCCTCAAAAATGTCAGCCTTAACTTCATCTGCTACCTTGTAATCTCCAAGCTCAACATTCTTGATTTCTTTAATGAAGCGCTTAGGAGTGGTATTTGCTTTCTTTGCATGACCTGTTTCTGGTTTATTAGTCAAAACAGCACGCTTATCTTGATATCCAAGTTGAACAGCTTCATAACCGTCTGATTCAACGGTTTTGACTTGCAATACAACATTAGGAGTAACATCGATAACAGTTACTGGAACTAATTCACCATTGTCTGAGAAGACTTGCGTCATCCCAACTTTCTTTCCTAAGATTCCTTTTGTGGTCATGAGTACACCTCCGATATAATGTATTTTTTATAGCTTAATTTCAATATCCACGCCAGAAGGCAAGTCAAGCTTCATTAATGAGTCAACTGTCTTTGGTGTTGGATTGGTAATATCAATCAATCGTTTATGAGTTAAAATCTCAAATTGTTCACGAGCATCCTTAAACTTATGTGGTGAAGCAAGAACAGTGTAGATATTTCTTTCTGTTGGCAATGGAACTGGGCCAGAAATAGTAGCTCCAGTTCTTTGTGCAGTAGCAACAATCTTATCTGCTGATTGATCCAAGATACGATGTTCGTAAGCCTTTAAACGAATACGAATTTTTTGTTTTGCCATTGTGTTCCCTCCTTCGTCTATTTTAAAAATAGGACTAACTCCGTGAAAATTACCGCCAAACCCATGGCAAAGCATCCGGGTGTGTCGCAACCTTTCACATCATAGCTATCACGTCTCGGTTTAGGGCATAGCTATCCCTAAAAACAAGTACCTCAATAGTGTACTAGAAAAATGCTGATAATACAAGGTGTACCGGCAATAATTTCCCTTTGTAATATAAATGAAAAAAAGAAGGACATCTCTGCCCTTCTTTACAAAATTAATTTTTAAAATTAATCTTCTGCAGCTGTGCCACCATTTTTCTTAATGATATCCTCTTGGATACTCTTAGGAACAGCCTCATAGTGATCAAAAGTCATAGTAAAAGTACCACGACCTTGTGATGCAGAACGAAGAGTGGTTGCATAACCAAACATTTCAGACAATGGAACAAATGAGTGAATCAATTGAGCTCCACTACGTGCTTCCATTCCATCAACTCGACCACGTCTGGCAGTAACTTGACCCATGATATCACCCATGTATTCCTCAGGAACACTGATATCAATCTTCATGATTGGTTCAAGAATAACCGGATCTGCAGTTTTGGCAGCTTCTCTTAAAGCAAGTGAAGCAGCAACCTTAAATGCAGCTTCTGAAGAATCGACTTCATGATAACTACCATCATATAACTTAGCTTTTAAATCAATTAATGGATAGCCTGCAAGAACTCCATTAGCCATAGCTTCTTTTAATCCTTGCTCAACAGCAGGAATGAACTCACGAGGAACAACACCACCAACGATGGCATCTTCGAATTCAAAACCTTTACCTTCATCATTTGGAGTAAATTCAATCCAAACATCACCATACTGACCTTTACCACCAGACTGACGAATGAATCGACCTTCGGCAGATGTCTGCTTTGTGAATGCTTCTCGATAAGCAACTTGAGGAGCACCAACTTTAGCATCAACGTGGAACTCACGTCTCATACGATCAATGATGATGTCCAAATGCAACTCACCCATGCCGGCGATAAGAGTTTCACCAGTTTCGGGGTTGGTTTCAGCCTTAAAGGTTGGATCCTCTTCTGAAAGTTTTTGCAAAGCTTCATTCATTTTATCTTGGTCAGCCTTAGTCTTAGGCTCGACGGCAACCTGAATAACTGGATCAGGAAAGTCCATTGATTCAAGATGAAGTGGATGATCAGGATCAGTTAAAGAATCACCAGTAGTGGTGTTCTTAAGACCAATAGCTGCGGCAATATCACCAGAAAAGACTTCTGGAATTTCCTGACGGTGATTTGAATGCATTTGAAGCAAACGACCAACACGTTCACGTTTGTCTTTAGTAGCATTTAAAACATATGAGCCAGATTCCAGAGTTCCTGAATAAACTCGAATGTAAGTTAAACGACCAACAAATGGGTCCGTAGCAACCTTAAATGCTAAAGCTGCAAAGTTACCATCATCATTAGCTTTTAGTTCAACTTTGTCACCTGATTCAGGATCAGTGGCATTATATGGTCTAACATCAAGTGGTGATGGCAAGTAGTCAATTACTGCATCCATCAACATTTGAACACCCTTGTTCTTAAATGCTGAACCTGCTAAAACTGGGAACAATTCGAGGTTTAAAGTGGCTTTACGAATAGCGGCTTTAAGTTCAGGAATTGAAATATCCTGGCCTTCCAAGTATTTATCCATAATGTCATCATCAACATCAGCGACAGTTTCAACTAATTCATCCCGACGCTTAGTAGCTTCGGCTTTATACTTTTCAGGAATGTCAACAGTATCCCATTCAGTACCAAGTTGATCTTCATCATAAAGATCGGCTTTCATATTAATAAGATCGATAACCCCTTCGAAATCATCCTCAGCACCAATTGGCATTTGAACAGGTAAAGGCTTAGCATTCAAACGATCTTGAATGGACTTAACTGAAAAGTCAAAATCAGCCCCAACTTTATCCATTTTGTTAACAAAGACAATCCGGGGAACATCGTAATCTGAGGCTTGACGCCAAACAGTTTCTGTTTGTGGCTCAACACCAGCCTGAGCATCAAGGACAGCAATAGCACCATCTAGGACACGAAGTGAACGTTCAACTTCAGCGGTGAAGTCCACATGTCCTGGGGTATCAATAATGTTGATTCGGTGATCTTTCCATTGAGCGGTTGTGGCAGCGGAAGTGATAGTAATACCACGTTCCTGCTCTTGTGGCATCCAGTCCATTTGTGAAGCACCATCATGAGTTTCACCAATTTTGTGAATTTTACCAGTGTAATAAAGAATACGCTCAGTAGTAGTTGTCTTACCAGCATCAATATGGGCCATGATACCAATATTACGAGTCTTTTCGAGCGGAAATTCTCGTCTGTTAGCCATAATTAAACTCCTTCCAAAACTTGTGATGCAAAAGATACGGATTTTAACCCGTATTCGGACATTAAAAACTTTATAAAACTTAAATTATTACCAACGATAATGAGCAAAGGCACGGTTAGCTTCAGCCATCTTATGAGTATCTTCACGCTTTTTAACTGATGCACCAGTATTATTGGCAGCATCCATAATTTCACGAGCAAGACGCTCAGTCATTGTGTGTTCGCCACGAAGACGAGCATAGTTTACAATCCAACGAAGACCTAAAGTTGTTCTTCTGTCAGGACGAACTTCGATAGGAACCTGGTAGTTGGATCCACCCACACGACGAGCCTTAACTTCAAGGACCGGCATAACGTTCTTCATAGCTTCTTGAAAGACATCAACTGGTTCGTTGTTAGTTTCTTTCTTAATCATATCAAATGCACCATACAAAATAGTTGATGCAGTTCCTCGTTTTCCATCCAACATTAAGTGGTTGATCAAACGAGTTACCAATTTAGAATTGTAAATTGGATCAGGGAGTACTTCCCTTTTTGAAACATTTCCTTTTCTAGGCATTTCGTAATCCTCCTCAAAAGTCTGTTAATAAAGTATATATTACTTTTCTTTAGGTTTCTTAGTACCGTATTTAGAACGACTTTGACGACGATCAGTAACCCCAGCAGTATCAAGCGCACCACGAATAACATGATAACGAACCCCAGGTAGGTCCTTTACACGGCCACCACGAATTAAAACAACACTATGCTCCTGTAAGTTATGGCCAATACCAGGAATATAAGCGGTAACCTCAAGTAAATTAGATAAACGTACACGGGCATATTTCCGTAAAGCAGAGTTTGGCTTCTTTGGTGTCATGGTTCCAACACGAGTAGCAACTCCACGTTTCTGGGGAGCAGGTACTACAACTTGCTCCTTGTTAAAACTGTTATAAGCATAATTCAAGGCAGGTGCCTTGGACTTTGTGGTTCTGGACTTACGTCCTTTGCGTACCAATTGATTAATAGTAGGCATGTAAAATGTTCTCCTTCCAAAATTTCATTATTAAGTCCACACATCCAGGTGGTTCTTTTTTAAGCAAAAAAACGAGTCCACCAACACTCTTTGTATTCGGATAGAAAATCAAAATAAGTTTAAATTTCTGTCACAAAAAGCACAACTACTAATTTATCACGCCCCAAAGCAAGTGTCAACACATCTTCCCCTAATAAAGTTAAGAAAAATTTTTGGCGTATTTTTCTACGGGAGGAAATAAAAATGTTAATTTTTAATTTTATAATTGGCAGCTGCTTTGGTTCATTTATCAGTCTACTATGTTTTCGTTTTATAAACAAAGAATCTATTGTTTTTCCGGGGTCACATTGTGAAAAATGCTATCACCAAATACCACCATATGATTTAATTCCGATACTTAGCTTTATCACTTTAAAAGGAAAATGTAGATACTGTCACCAAAAAATTTCTAAGGTTTCATTTACCAATGAAATTTTTCTTGGATTTGTCACAGCAGTTCATTCAACATTTAACCATCCTGTTTTTATTTTAATTATATTTTTTCTGACCTTTTTGAGTACTTGGGATATGCTTAAAAACGAAATGCCTTTATCAGGATTAATTTTATTTGCCGCCCTTTGTTTATTAAATAATTCTCACGATTTAAAATTCACCATTTTACTTTGTGGAATATATATAATCTGGCAATTACTAGGGCCCGTCTGAAAACTA
>DIDF01000084.1 GCA_002418005.1 Lactobacillaceae bacterium UBA5807 | reverse complement strand
GCATTAACTTTAAAATCTTCAATTTCTTGACCGATAAAATTCATTAATCTAACGCTTCCCTTTTTAAATTTGATTTTTGACTACACTTCCAGAATAAACCAAAATCCTGTTTCTTTCAATAATGGTTCTAAAGTAATATTCATTATAGACTGGCAATCTAAGTTACTGTTTCGAGTCAAAATTTTCCGAATTCTTTAACAAGAGAAAAGTTTTCTTAATCTCTTTTTAGCTGCTTTAAATTTATAATTTTTAGCCTAAAATATTAGTTGAAGGTGAGAACCCGAATAGAGAGAAAATGAGTTGGAGGCGCGTTTCTATGGCAAAAGAAACTAGAGGTCAAAGAAGTTCAAAAAAGGTTTCAGTATACGAAACTCAATTAAAAAATTCATTGCTGCAATATTCCAATGCAATTGAGAACTTCCAAAATTTAAGAAGCGATGGAAAAGAATAAAAGTTTTCTTTATAAATAGTAAAGTCATTGAATTGATTATGAATAATTCAATGGCTTTATTTTTTGGTTCAAATTTAGTTAATTTAGCATTGTTCCCAAGAGTTATCACAGCTACAATGAAAGAGAATTACTGACATAGGGGAAATGGGTATGAAAAAAACTAGGGTTGCTTATTTAATTTCGATCATCACAATTTTGGCCATCTTTTTGGTTGGCTGTGGAAGTCAGTCAACAAAATCTCCTGAAAAAAATAATGCCTCAAGTTCTAGTCAAACAAGTAAACCGAAGCAAGTTGTTAATTTGCCTAAGCCGACCAAAAGTAAGGTGTTAAGAAAATCAATTTATTCTGCCAATCTCCAACGGAAATGGCATTATTTTGTTTATCTGCCTAAAAATTATCATCGCTTAGTTGCCCAAAACTACCACTTTCCAGTCATCTATCTTCTCCATGGCATGGAAGGAGCCGGCAGTAATTTCTTCCAAGAAGTTGATTCCAAAAATTATTTAGACCAATTAGAGACAGCATACCAACAAAAGGCAGTTGTGATTGCCCCGAGTTATCAAAATTCATTTATGCTCAACTATGGTAAAGGTGCAGATTATGAAAATGCGTTTATGAAAGAATTAATTCCAAAGACGACAGCAACTTATCATTTACAAAATGCCAATGGTCGGTCACTTCTGGGAATTTCCATGGGTGGTTATGTCAGTTCACGATTATCATTAAAGTATCCCAATTCTTTTAAATCGGTAATGCTGATATCGCCGGCAGTCTGGAAAGTTGTTCCACCAATCATTCAAGCAAATCCACAGGCACCGGCCTTCAAAATCAACGGCAGATATTCACAAAAACTTTATGATTCACTTTTCCCGACTAAATATTTAAAGCGTTATCTTTCAGTTAACCAGTTAAACACAAAGTTTTACGTTGAATCTTCTAGAGAGGATACAACGGTTCCGTTTATTAATGTCGAAACTTTTGTTAAAAACCTAAAGCAAGCTGGTATCCCAGTGACTTTTATCGCGGATAACTTTGGCGGACATACTTGGCCATACTGGCAGATTGCAGTTCGTCAAGGATACAATTTCCTACTTAAATAATTGACTTTTATGAGGTGATTTATATGAAAAATTGTCCAAATTGTGGGGCGCCGGTTAATCCGGGTGATCGTTTTTGTCAGAATTGTGGTTATGATTTATCAAAGGTACAGGGTTGGATTGACCAGCAAAATTCTAATTCCAGTGGTTACCAACCAGAAGCGTCTTCTGGATTAACATGTCCAAATTGTGGCGCGCCAGTTAAGCCAAACGATCATTTTTGTCAAAACTGTGGTTATGATTTGACCCAAGCGGTACAACAACCAGTTTCCAAAGAGTCCCGGCCAGTTCAAAGATCTGTTCAAAATTCTGCGCCAAAGCCTGTTTATCATGATAATCACACTGAAGATCATCAGAATTCTCAACCTTTGGAGCGAGAAGAACGAAGACATCCTAGAAAAAAGTCCAAGCGATTTTGGATCATCACGTCGATCATTGTTGTAATTTTAGTTTTAGCAGATGGATATTTGTTTGCCGCTCAAAAATATTCTAAACAGCATCAGGTGGATCAAATGGTGTCGGATATTGCCCTTCAATCAAAAGCAAGGGTTGTCCAAGATATGGTTTCAAACGATCCCAAATTGGTAATTAGTTCTTCAAGTGTTGCACCATTTCTTACATATGCTAATTCTCACCATGAATATCTTTATTCAATGAGAGCTGATTTAGTCAGCACTGGCCAAACTAAAGACGGAACTTTTAAATTAGTTACTGAGGGGCGAACGGTTTTGTTCTTCCCTGATTATAAGATCCAAGCTATTTCGATGAATCCGCAAGTTAGCATAAATGCAGCCAATGTTTCACTCAATTTGAATGGTAAACCGGTTCCGTCTAGTTCAGAACAAGAGCAAGGAAAGTGGAATCTTGGCCCTCTTTTCCCTGGGACTTACAATTTTTCATATCAGAATGGTTCGCAGACAACCTCTAAGACCGTTGATCTCTTAGTAAAGCCAATGCCAATGAGCAGGTAACTTTACCAAATCCACCAACCAACGGCGTTGGCGGAGCCAATGAACCTAGTGCTTCAACTTCTAGTTCGAGTTCCAGTTCTAATTACCACCATGGTAGCTCATTTAGTAGTTACTCAGGTAGTAAAAAGGATGATATTAAGGGAGTTGCTGATCAATTTAATTTTGATGAAAATTCCTACACTTATGTCACAAGTTGGCCGCATCCGGATGTTCTCCAGGTGATTGCCTATGATAAGTCAACCGGTAAGTATCAAGCTACCTACAGATATGATCAGATTCATGATATTGCTAGTCAGCTCGATGAGAGTGATGGGAAGTTTAAGACTAATTAAAAGTTTTCGAAAATTATTTCAGTAAATATTGATACAAAAAGGAATGCTTTTAAAAAAGCATTCCTTTTTGTATTTTTAAGTTGGACTAGCACTAACTTATTTATATTTATTGTAAGTTTCAAACTTAATTCCTTTTTGGTCAAACAATAGCAAGTGATTCCCTTTAAAGCCCACAATCACTGTGTCTGGAACGTTTGCTGCTTCTGCACCATGTTTTCTGGTACTGATCTCGGTAGAGTCCAACCCACTTATTTTCCACTTATTGTTTCCTATTTTTTTCCAATTTGGATGTTTGAATAAATGTCCTGGCATGCCACTTGAATCGAAACTAAATGTTTTAGTTGTCACAATAACACCATCAACACCACCGGCTGGAACCTTGTCTTTGTGGAACCATTTCCCAATTAAAACACTTGGAGATAGGGAGTCCGTGGAATTGTTGGCTTGTGAAGTAGAATTAGAATTAGCTTGTCTGTTTTTGTGGCTTCGTTGCTGTTTATTATTTTGATTTGAATTGCTATTGGAACTGGTCGATTTTTGATTGAAACTTGGATTGTTTATTGAAGCACTATGTATTTTTGTCGCAGAAACACTAGCAAAGTTAATTGGAGTGGATGCAGCAAATTGAGTTTTAAAAAGTAAAAAGACAAATAGGATCGCTAAAACTGTAATTAAACCAATCATGGCTTTTTTCATAAGCTTTCACCTCGAAGAATAGTTACCTATTATCAACAAATTCATTTTACTCCAAATTATTTAATTAACAGGATAAATAAATAATTGTTCGGATAAATTATACACCGTGCGTAAAAACTATCTTGATTTTCCACAGGTCAACGCATAGTATAAAAGGCATAATATCAAGTGATTTAGCAATATAAGTTTGTAATATATTTATTAAGTACATAACGGGGGGTTATCATATGCAGTATTGTCCAAACTGTGGGAAAAAGATTCCAAATGGGGTTAAATTTTGTCCATTTTGTGGGTATCAATTGGTTGGTTCAGAGCAGCCAAACAATTCTCAAGAACGGCAAAATCAGCAGTCTTATAGTCAAAATAACCAAAATCAAAATCCAAACTTTAATAACCGTAATTATCAAAACCAAGCTCAAAACTTTGCTAATCAAACCAGAGAGCGGGCAAATGAAGGATATCAACAGGCTAGAAGTTGGTCAAAAAGCAATCCTCTGACCACCAAAATAATTATTGGAGTTTTGGCGGTTATCGTAGTATTTTTTGGATATAATTTTTTGTTTCATTCATATTCAAATGAACTGATTAACCAATCGCCTTGGTATGTATCAAGTTCTCAAGATAGTGTTACCTATATTGATCAGGTGCAAAATTATATTAATTTCTTCAAATGTCAAATTAAG
>DIDF01000020.1 GCA_002418005.1 Lactobacillaceae bacterium UBA5807 | reverse complement strand
ATGTTTTAAGACGGACCCTAGTGCTTTTAAAGAAAAAATTAGCTATATGAATATGTTAGGTGGCTTTGTCTTTTCCATTGCTGCAATTTCTTATATTTATTCTGTTCAGCTTAATGGTGTCAACACCGCATTTATTGTTTCCCAATTATCAGTTGTTATTTCAACTATCGGGGGAATGCTGGTAATGCACGAACAAAAGAGCAAGCGGGAATTAACCTTCACTTTGATCGGTCTGGTATTGATTATTGTGGGCGCGGCAACAACTTCACTTTTTTAAATAGATAAATTATTTCCATTTATTTTTAAGACTGGCTTTATGCCGGCCTTTTTTTATCCTTAAATTCAGAATAAGCAATTATTTATAGTAACTATCAAATTTATTACATAAATCTTCTTATTTTCTTTATTTGGAATTCACAATTAGTTGATAACATGTTGTTATTCACTAAAACAAACAAAAAATAAATGAAAGTGAATAGCGCACCTAGCGTTATATGGAGGTTTATTAATGAACAGATTCAATGATACTAAGCGCACTAATTACAAGATGTATAAGAAAGGCAAGTTCTGGGTATTCAGTTCAGCCTTACTGATGTCAATCGCATTTGGTGGAGTTATTCAAGAAAGTGTTTCTGCAGATACTAACTCAACGCCAGTCGCTCAAACTCAAAAGGTTCAAACAACAAGCAAAGTTACGACAGAAACAAAGGCACCTGTTGTTTCTCCAACAAACGTTCAAAATGCTCCTGAGGTTTCACAAACTGTCGTTACTAAGACAGCTGAAAAAGCCCCAGTTGTTACGTTAACTAGTAATAATTTAAAGGAAACAACTCCTGCATTACCTAAAACTGACTCTCAAACTTCAACTTTTAAAGTTGCCAACGATAATTCCCAATCGCAAACTGCAACTAGCCAAACAACAAATCCAACTGTAAAAGCAGTTAATGAAGCAAAGGCAACAAGCGAAGTAAAATCAGTTAATAATAGCAGTGAAAACCAAAATAACCCAAAAGTTGTCTCAGAGAAAAATGTTAATTCAGAATCTTCAAAGACCACAGCTCAACCAGAATCAAAGGTGAGTTCTGATGTTAAAGAAGCCAAAACCAGTGCCTCAGAAGTAAAAGCCTCTAAGAATAAAACTGAAGAAAGCAAAAAAGCTTCTGACAGCCAAACTAAAAAAGAGGTTGAAACTGGTAGTAAAGCAGAAGTCGCAAAAGAAAAGGAAACAATTTCTCCAAAGGTTGCTTCTAAAACCTTGGATCAAATAACAAAGGATACCAAAGTTGCCGATGATTTTGTTTTAGTTTCGGCCAAAAAAATGTTGGTTCATCCAGACAATGCCAAAGAAAAAGACATTATTGTTACCTATTACGAAGGTGGTAAAAATGATTACTACATTTTAGAAGGAAAAAATTATGTCCAGGTTACTGACCCAGAGAAAATCAACGAGATTCAAAAAGCCGTCGACAATAGTGACAAAGTGGTTAAAACAACAATTCTTTCTGATCAAACTGCTTTGAACGAGTTAAAAGATTTGATTCAAAAGAACCCAGGAACTAAAGAATTTAACGGCCATCAAGTTATTACCAGTTCTAAGACTCCTTAAGGGGTCAATGAGAATTCTGTTATCACTAATGTTTATAAGAATTATTACAAAACCAGTGATTCAAATAAACCTTCTACGGCAGTTGATAAGTTTGTGGTCAAAACAAGTACGGGTGATCTTTATTATTGGGATGAGCAAACTAAAGATTTTTCTAAGCTGACAAGCCAGCAGGCCGACGAATTTAATAATAACCAAGAACTTGGGCAAATTGTAGAAGTAAATTATCTTGGCAAGGATAAGATTGAAAACATAATTCAGGATATTCCTCAAGAAAAGTTCCAAGATAATTTGGACAAGAAGACTGGATTTATTTTAAAAGAGGTTGTCGATTCCTCTCAACTGCCTCCTTCAGTTTTAAGTTCAGGTAATTATGTTTATCAAAAGTTTACAACCTATGCTCCTTAAGGTACTGATGGGTACAAAACAAAGGTTGTTTTAGTAACTAACACGGGTAATAACCAGGACAAACAATATTTTCATGAAGACGGAAGCCTATTAAGTTACCCAGAAATTCTTCAGTTCGAAGCAAATCTTTCCACAGCTAACCCGCAAATAGCCGTTATTAAGGAACTTGAAAAAGATAAATTAGGTAATGAAACTGAAGCTGACGTCATTGAAAAAATGAAGACAGTGATTGCGGACACAGACGGTGGTAAAAAGGGCCCGATGATTATTACTGTTAATGGTGAAAAATATATCCTTGAAAGAAATTCTGATACTGATAGTGATGATATTGTCTACTTTGCAAAAAGAGCAGATAGTGTTGATCCAGAGACCAAGTTATTAACAGATGTTACAAATTTAACTCCGCTTGAAACTTTCACCGCTGGGGTAACAACATACTTATTTGATTACTCTGTAGGTGACAAAGGAATTCATGCCAATATTAATGAAGGTCATGAACTTCAATTCTTATCTGGCGGTGGCACGGGGATAAATGGATATACCGGTACTATGCCCAACCAAGGAATTGTTGCCAAGGAATTAGTTGATGGGTATCCTGTTTTGGCTAACGGAACTAAAGAATCATTAGCTTATCTTTTTAATTCTAGAATGGGTGAACATTTAACTAACGGTGCAGCAGTTCATGGTAATGGTGATCTTAATATGTATATTTCTGAAGGAAATGGAAACTATTACTTTGACAGTCAAAAAAATCATGCCCATTTTTCTGGTGACGACATGGTTATCTATAACCTTCCTAATCAAGGAGTTTACTATACTGGTGGCGCAAGTTCAGGAGAAAAAAGAGTTGTCAGTCAATTCTTCCCATTCGCTCCGTTAGACAATCTCTTTAACAAGGATGGAGAAACATACACAACAGCTAAAGAATACCGAGCCGACAACAACGATAATAATCATTATTTCGGAATGATGATGGAAGCTCAATTTAGACAAAGTGACCAAAATCAGACCAATAATGATACAACCTTCACATTTAGTGGTGATGATGACTTTTGGCTATTCATCGATGGCAAGTTGGTACTGGATCTTGGCGGAATTCACCAAAAAATGGATGGAACAATTAACTTTAAAACTGGTGAAGTTAAAACTCCAAAGGGATCCACATCTCTAGAAAAGATTTTTGGTCCAGACTGGAATAGTGATCCAACAAAAACTCACCAAATTAAAATGTTTTATCTAGAAAGAGGCCATAATCTTTCAAACCTAAAACTACAAACTAATTTGACGACAATGGATTATTACTCTGCCACTCAAGGTGTGTTTGGTCAAAAAGATGTTGAGTCCTACGTTTATGGAGAACAACAAAATTATGCGGTTGATACTAATACCACGTACTCTTATGCTCAGCAGCAATCCTACGGGGTTCGCGCAGTGGATGGAGTAACTCCTGAGGTACCCCCGGTAGATCCACCAACACCGCCGACTCCACCAACACCACCAACACCACAAACTCCGGAAATTCCTGATCCAGAGAAACCAGAGATTGTAGATCCAGAAACTCCTGAAACTCCAGAAGTTCCAGAAACAACTGATCCAGAAGTTGAAACTCCTGATAAAGAAACTGATTTAGAAGATGGATCAATTGACAAATATCCTGGTAATAACAACCAATCTGGTGATTCTAATCAACCAGTCAGCGCAATCGGATCAACCCGAGTTCAAGGAGCAAGTATTGGTTTAACTGGGCAAAGTAGTAGTTCTACTCAAGCTCCACAAACGGATAATAAGGTTCAACAAGCTGCTCTTCCTCAAACAGGTGAAGCTGATCAATCAACAATGTCAATTATCGGCTTAGCTCTTGCAGCACTTGCAGGACTTGGAATGGCCTTAGGTTTAAAACGTAAGAAAAGAGGTTAATGATATAAGAAAATAAGTAAATAAACTCACAAAATTTTGGAAAGTCGCCAGTTGGGCGGCTTTTTGTACATAACAAAAAGGCAAGCATATACCTATTGCTTGCCTTTATAAAATCAAGAAGCTTTTTCAATTTTGCCAAATTGATTTTCAACGTATTCTTTATAGAGTGGCAGCTCTTGGACTAATTGCTCGTGGGTACCATGACCACTTACAGATCCATGATCAATAAAGTAAATCTGATCAGCATCGACAATCGTACTAAGGCGATGGGCAATTACCAAAGTAGTTCTTCCATGCATTAATTTTTCTAAATCTTTTTGAACCATCATTTCCGATTCAGAATCAAGACTGGCGGTTGCCTCATCTAACATTAAGATCTTTAGGTCACGCAGGAAGGCTCTGGCAATGGCGATTCGTTGACGTTGGCCACCAGATAACTTAACCCCACGTTCGCCAACTTGAGTGTCTAATCCTTTTGGCATTGCTTTGACAAACTCATCGGCATATGCCATTTTTAAAACGTTCCAAAGCTGATCGTCAGTATATTTATCCGGCAGACCGTAAGTTAAGTTGTATCTGATGGTACCGGACATAATCGCGGCATCTTGGCTGACTAAACCAATTTGCTTTCGCCAATCAAACAGATTGATGTCTTTGGCATTTACATTTCCGAGCGTGACAGCGCCACTGTCAGGTTCATAGAATCTTTCTAACAAAGCAAAGATGGTTGATTTTCCGCCGCCGGAAGGGCCCGCAAAGGCAACCGTGGTATTTGGCTTTGCCTTAAAAGTGACGTCTTTTAGAATCGGTTCATCTTTATCGTAAGCAAAGTCAACATCTTCCATATGGATATCTTGACCAGCCATGTTAAGCGGCTCGCCTGAGTGCTGATCTTCTTCTGCGACGTCCATAAGTTCAGTAATTCTTTCGGTTGAACCACCCGTCTTAGCAGTAGTATTAAAGAATTGGCCAATAGTAGCCACTGGCCCAATCATTTGGAACAAATACATCAGAAATGAAAATAAAGTTCCGATGTCCATGATTCCATGGGCTACTTGATTTGCCCCATAAGCCAGCATTGCCACCATCATGCCCATCATCATCATGGTCATAATTGGTCCGGAAATTGAATCATAAATGGCTTCTTTGATACCAATATTATAAAGATTTTTAATTTGTTGAAACCCTGAGGTTTGTTCAACCTTTTCGGCAGTTGAAGATTTTACTAGTCGAACTTCACTCAGAGTTTCACTTGCTCCACCGTTGAAGTCGGCTAATAGATCCTGTCTGGTTCGGCCAATTTTTCGGGATTGTTTCATGACCGGCCTAATTGCTAGAACAACAACTGGAACTGTGACAAACATGATAACGGTCATTTTCCAGTTCATGACCAACATAATGACAAATGAGCCCACTAATTGTAAAAGGGATGTCACCAAACTTGGAACTGAATTGGCTAACAAATTTTTAACTTGCGTCGAATCATTAACTAAACGGGAAGTAATTTCCCCGGATTTAGTTTCGTCAAAATAACTGACTGGCAGTTTAAGCAGTTTGTTCCAAAGCAGCTCGCGCAGTTTATAGACAACGTCTTCACCAAAGAATCCAAGCACGGCTCCAGAAAAAGCACTGACAATTGCGCTTAAAATAAAGGCGCTGATTAACGCAATAACAATGCCAGTATTTACACTGTGGCCGAATTCATTGATCAAGTTTTTGGCAAAGTGTGGAACTGCCAACTGAAAGCCAGTAGCTATCATTCCTAAAATTAACCCTAATCCTAACTGCCAATAATGTGGTTTTATCTTGGCAATTAATCCTAAAAATGCCCGAGGTTTAAATTTCCCGGGTTCCAAATGTGGTCTTCTTTGCATTTTTAAGTCCTCTAATTTTTTAAAATTTGTCCATGTAATTTCTATTCCTAGCTATTTTAGCAGATTGGAAAAAAATAACTGGAATTTTGCATTCTTTAAATAGTTAGATATTAATTATTCAAACTAACAAAGAGCAGTTTACATATTTAGTTAGGAAAAGTCAAGGGAAACTAACTAGTTTATTTATTCTTCTTTAGAGAGTGATTTAAATCAAAACGTCGTTGAACACATAACCAAGCCATGGTTACTTTATAATGTGGTTAATTCTAGTAATGAAGAAATGAGGTGGATTAAATGGAGTATTTCAATTTAAACGATGGCAACAAGATTCCTAAATTAGGTTTTGGGGCAATGATAAAAGGTGATGAAGAAACAGAAAGTGCCGTTGCTGAAGCAATAAGTGCTGGATATCGCCTGATTGACACCGCTGCAATTTATCAAAACGAAAGAGCGGTCGGCCGCGGAATCAAGCAAAGTGGCATACCCAGAGACCAAATATTTGTAACTACCAAGCTTTGGCTGCAGGATACCGGATATGATGCTACAAAAAGGGAATTTGAAGGATCATTGGAGCGTTTGGGCTTGGATTACGTTGATTTATATCTAATTCATAAGCCATGGGGAAATACTTTTGATTCTTGGGAAGCAATGCAGGATTTGCAAAAAGAAGGCAAAATTAAGTCCCTCGGCGTTTCCAACTTTTACCCGGATCAGTTGATGGACTTGATGGTTCATCATGAAGTAACCCCTGTGATTGATCAAATTGAAAACAATCCACTTTTTCAACAGAATTACTCTGTTAAGTTCTTAAATGACAATAACGTGCAACCAGAAGCCTGGTTACCATTTGCTCATGCTAAAAGCGGTGTATTGGATAACCAGACCATCACCCAGATTGCTGAAGAACATAATAAACAGCCAGGCCAAGTTGTATTACTATGGCTGCTTCAGAGAAACGTCCTGCCTTTGGTAAAATCAGTCCATCGACAAAGAATGATAGATAATTTGAATGTGTTTGATTTTGAATTAAGTGATAAGGAAATGAACCAAATTAAATCCTTAGATACTCATACTTCCCAATTTTATGATCACCGCGACCCTGCCGCGGTTAAACGGATCAGTGAATGGAAGGCTAACTTTTAAAACACCTTTAAAAAAAGGTGTTTTTATTTGCTGACCTAACTTGGCAGCGGAATTTCTTATTGAAGCCCCTTATAAGATGGCGTAATATTAGAACTACAGTAATTTTTGGAAAAGAGCATTAGATTTAGATGAGGATAACTGGAGATAAGGGGTTACATTTATTTGTCAGAAAAGATGTCCAAACCGACATCTTAAAGAAAACTGGTCTGTCAAAATCATTAAGCGCTTTTAGTTTAACAACTATGGGCGTTGGGGCCATTGTTGGTGCGGGAATTTTTATTACTCCCGGAATTATTGCCGCTAAGTTTGCTGGGCCTTCTGCTTGGTTGTCATTTGTCTTAGCAGCGGTCGTTTGTTCCTTTGCTGCACTTTGTTATTCAGAGTTTTCTTCTACCATTCCTTTAGCCGGCAGTGCATATACATATGTTTATTCAGTGTTTGGAGAGTTTATTGCCTGGATTTTAGGCTGGGCTTTGGTTTCGGAATACTTGTTTTCTGTTTCAGCAGTAGCGGCCAGTTGGTCTGCTTACTTTCAGAATTTATTAGCCGGATTTAATATATATCTTCCAGAAGGATTACGGGCAGCCATTGGCACGACTGGTCAACCCCATGCCTTTTTTGATTTACCCGCATTCATAATTATTATGATAATTTCTGGGTTGTTAATTGAAGGGGTTCGTGAATCTGCCAAAGTTAATTCAATAATGGTGATTATTAAGATCCTTGTTATCTTGCTATTTATCGG
This sequence comes from Lactobacillaceae bacterium UBA5807, assembly GCA_002418005.1. Classification (GTDB taxonomy): domain Bacteria; phylum Bacillota; class Bacilli; order Lactobacillales; family Lactobacillaceae; genus Lentilactobacillus. Next base: position 29,368 of record DIDF01000020.1, on the reverse strand, counting down.
TGTTGGGGCATTCTTCGTGAAACCGGCTAACTTTACGCCAATGATGCCATTTGGATTTAACGGAGTTGTTTCTGGCGCCGCGGTGGCCTTTTATGCTTACATTGGTTTTGATGCTGTGTCAACGGCCGCTGAAGAGGTTAAGAATCCCCAGAAAAATGTTCCCATCGGGATTATTGGCTCGCTATTGATTGCGACGATTTTATACATTGCTTTGTCCGTGGTTTTAGTCGGAATTGTTAAGTATTCCAAGTTAAGTGTTGCCGATCCGGTTGCATATAGTCTACATTTTATTCACCAAAATTGGGTTGCGGGAATTATTTCATTAGGAGCCGTAATTGGGATGACGACAGTCCTAATTGTTTTCTTGTATGGTGGGACTAGGTTGGTCTTTGCTATTAGCCGTGATGGACTTTTGCCGCCAGTTTTAAGCAAACTTAGTCTGCGCAGCCATTCACCAAAAGCTAATACTTGGATCTTTGGTATTTTAGGCAGTGTTTTTGCGTGCATTATTCCAATCGATAAGATCACTGAGTTAGTTAATATTGGGACTCTATTTGCTTTTGCAATGGTTTCAATTGGGATTGTCTTTTTGAGACGGGATCCCAAATTTAAGAATTTGGATACTGCATTTAAAGTGCCATTTTACCCTTACCTGCCAATTCTTTCATTCATATTGTGTGTGGGATTGATGCTTCAGTTGAAACCATTTACTTGGATTGCGTTTACAATTTGGTTGATTATTGGACTAATTATTTACGCTTCCTATGGTTTTCACCATAGTAAAATTAGAAATGCTTTGAACAGCCAAACTACTGGATTAAAGTAAATGTTGCTTAAATAAAAATAATTTTAAATTGATAAGTTAAATATAAAGCTCCAAATGCCTGAGTACAGGCGTTTGGAGCTTTTGTTTGATACCTGGCTCAGGATTATATCATGGATGGAGGGTAGAATTTTTTGGTTGAAATCATAATTTGAAAATTTTTTATTATTATTCTTTTCTGATAATTCGCTTATACTATGCCATAATACAAGCTAGAAGAGGTCGAGATATCAGGAATGTGACAAAAAGATATATTGGTGAAAGTCATGCCGATAATGAAAATGTTGGATATTGGAGGAAAAAATGGACGATTATTCAGAAATTACTCAAGTTGTGGCAAAAGAACGTCAGTACCGAGTTCGCCATTTAGATAAAATTCGGGAATGTTATTATCCAGATGCTACTGTCCAAACCAGCTGGCAAAAAGGTGATTTAGACAGTTTTGTCGGCCACGAATCAAAGGAAGTTGATCCGCGTTTTCCGATAGTGGGATCATCAGCAACACCAATAATTCATTTAAAAGGTAATAAGGCATACGTAGAACTTCCAACCACTACTTATATGAGAATGATGGTTAAGGGAGTTGAAGTTGAAATTCAATCGTTTCGGCGACTGATTTACCGTGTGGAAAAACGGACAACTGAATGGCGAATTTCTAGCATGTTGTCAATTAATGAAAGTGATAATCTTCATCCAGTGATCCCCGGAACTGAATTTAAGGTTGATCCAGCACAACTCAAAGACTTTCGGCCTTCATATCAGTTTTTGAGTTATGTTCGCACTCAAGCTGGAGGAAGCATTAGCAATGAATTGTTAGGAATTGATCGGCCAAGAGATGTTCAAAAAGTTTATCAGGATGCTGACGAGTGGTTAGCCAATTAATTTTTGTTTTACTTTTCAAAAGGAGGTAAATGTTATGGCAGAATACCCCTCATCTTTTAAGGCGTTGGTTCTTGAAAAAAAAGAGAATAAAGTTATTCCTCGGGTAAAAACTGTCCATAAAGGTAGCCTTTCAAAGGGTGATGTAGTCATTAAAACTGCTTATTCATCCTTAAATTATAAGGATATGCTGGCCTTCAAAGAAAATGGTGGAGTCATTAAAAATTATCCTATGATCCCGGGAATTGATTTGAGCGGTACGGTTGTTTCTTCAACTGATGAAGGTTTTCAAGAAGGAGACAAAGTTTTAGCTACTGGTTATGGTTTAGGAGTTAGTCATTCGGGTGGCTTTTCTGAATATGAAAAAGTTCCTGGGTATTGGCTGATCAAACTTCCCAGAAAATTATCTTTAAAAGATGCCATGAGTATTGGTACCGCCGGTTTTACTGCCGCTTTGTCAGTCGATGCCTTGATTAATAATGGAATGAACTTAGATGATCAAATTATGGTCACCGGCGCGACAGGCGGAGTTGGCAGCATTGCCATGCAAATCTTAAAGAAACTTGGCTGTAGTAATTTATCAGCTTTGGTCCATCGGCCCGAATCTGAGAAGTTGGCAAAAAAATTAGGCGCAAGCCAAGTAGTCACGTCTGACAGTTTGGGTGAACCCAAATTAATGGCAAATCAGCAATATGATTTTGTCTTGGATGCAGTTGGTGGTTCGGTTGCCGAAGCGTTAATCCCCCAAATCAAGTATGATGGCACAATTACAATGTGCGGGAATGCTGCCGGCGTTAATCTTAATACTAATGTTTTGCCTTTTATTCTCAGGGCTGTTCGTTTAATTGGCATTGATTCAGTTCAAGTTCAGCTTCCTCAACGAATTAGAATTTGGGATTTACTTGCGGGTGACTGGAACATAAATGATAAAATTATTAACAACGAAATTAATTTGGCGGAAGTTCCCAAAGTAATTAAACAAATTGAAAAGGGCGGTCATATTGGCCGAACTATTGTTAAACTTTAAAAAATTTAGGAGTATTTGAATATGAAAATTGTTGTTTTAGATGGATATCCCCTCGATAAGGGATTGGATTGGGATGCCTTAACTCAACTTGGTGATTGTAAGATATATGATCGAACTGATTATGAGGATGACAAGATTCTCGAACGAATCGGCGATGCTTCAATTGTTTTAACTAATAAAACGCCTATGGATGTTAATGTTATTAATAATGCCAAGAACCTAAAGTATATTGGTGTTTTAGCTACTGGGTATAACGTTATTGATATGAAAGCTGCTGCTACAAAGGGAGTTACCGTGACCAATATTCCAACATACGGTACTGACGCCGTGGCTCAGTTTACTTTTGCGCTGCTTTTGGAAATTACCAGTCAGGTTGGTTTGCATAACCAACTTGTTCACGAAGGTAAGTGGGCAAACAGTCCAGATTTTACTTTTTGGGCAAAGTCTTTGATTGAACTGAGTGGCAAGACATTTGGATTAGTTGGTTATGGTAAGATCGCTCAAAAAGTGGCAGAAATTGCTCATGCATTTTCGATGCAGGTGATTTTTTATAATCACCGACCAAAAGAAGTTCAAGGAAACTGGGTTAAACAAGTTAGTTTTGAAGAACTGCTGCAGACTGCTGATATTATCAGTCTGCATGTTCCTCAAACTCCTGATACTATAAACCTGATTGACAAAGCAGCAATCGATAAAATGAAGGATGGCGTAATCATAATCAATACTGCAAGAGGAACCATCATTAATGAGCAGGATGTTGCCAATGCCTTAAACGAAGGCAAAATTTTGGGAGCCGGAGTCGATGTTGCCAGCACGGAACCTATCAAGGCGGACAATCCATTATTGAAAGCTAAGAATTGTTTTATCACTCCCCATATTGCTTGGGCTCCTAAAGAAACTCGAGCAAGATTAATGAATATTGCAATTAATAATTTAAAATCATTTTTAAATGGAACTGTTCAAAATCAAGTTTTAAAGTAATTTTTTTGTAAATAAAAGCCGTCCAAGATGGATTTGAAGTCCAACTTGAACGGTTTTGTTTATTTAGAAATTTGGCTATTAATTAAAAGGCATAACGTTCGATAAACCTTTTTTCTCGGTTCCGCGGTAGCCAACCCAAACAATCAAGACTGAGAGCACTAAGCCGCAAAGGGCAAGCCAGATCAGAGTTTGACTAAATGAACCAGTATTATTTAAGCCACCAAGAATGTTGAAGCTTGAATACATTCCTTGATACATTGGCGTGTTCTTGGAGATAAACTGATAAAATCCACTCATTGCTTGACGAGGGATAATTCCGCTGCCGGCCATAATTTGGAAAATGAACAAAGGCAGCTGAATAATCAAACTTGGAATTCCCGCGCAAAGCAGGGCAAACATGCCGGAAAATTCAAATACAGAAATATCTAATAACCAGTTATGCATAAGCATTGCGCCGAATGTTCCGCCATTAAATGAAACCATAAATCTTAGGCAGCCAATTGCCACTAATGCCAGGATGAATGTGGAAATTAAACCAGTAGCCTGAAAGCCAATAAAGCTCTGCCACTTTCCAATTTCGAATCTAGCTGACATAAATACTAAGGTTAAAATGATTGTTCCAATCATAATTCCTAGGTATTGACCCATTGTTAGAAACATGGACGTCATTTGATGCTGCATATTCACTTGGGTAGTTCCCATGCGATCAGTATTAGTATTTATGGTGATACTCTTTGGAACACTTTGAGCGGCTTTTGCCATAATTACCGGCTGCATTTTGGCAGTTACCTGTTTGGTGACTTTTGCTTGAATGGCTTTTTGATTAACTGGTCGGCCTTTGGAAGCCATCATTGCACTCTTCATTGCACTGGCCATGGCGGTCTGCATTGCCGGCTTCATAATTGATGGGGCAATCTTTTTTGCATTCATGCCAATTAAAGCTTGGTGATTAATCTGGGCATTAATTTGACTAGTAATTTGGTTAGTCAAAGCCTTGTTGACGTTGGTTTGAAGAATTCCGTTAGCGTCATTAACAATATAGCTTACTTGAGGTGTTTTGGAAGCTTGGATATCTTTGGTGAAATTCTTAGGAACGACCACCACTAATGATACTTGATTTTTGACCTTATCTTTAGCTGCGGCCAAATTAGTCGTCTGACTCACATGCTTGAAAGGTAAATTTCTTTGCAGACCATTACTTAAGTTATTACCAATTGTATTTGAATCCTGGTTCACAATTTCAATTGGCAATTTCATGGTATTGTTTGGTAAATCTTTAAATGCTGGTAAGGCACAAAAGATAAACGAGAGTGCCACGAAACAAGCGATTATTGTTCCGATCCAGGTAAATCTGTTCTTAAACCATCTTGACATATTCCTTATCTCCTTTTAAAGTGAATGAGTGTTCACTTACTGTACATGGACTAAAGTACACTTTATTTGTTAAAATGTCAACAAAGTAAAAAAATTGAGGCATAAATATGGCAAAAAATGACGAAAACTTTGACAGGATCTATTCAGAAAGTCTAAGTCAGATGACTGATCTGACGGATAAACAAAAAAATGTTTTAAAAGCTGCTTTGGAATTGTTCTCTACGAAGGGTTACGAAGAAACAACTAGTGCGGATATTTCCAAAAAAGCCGGCGTAGCTGCCGGCACTATTTACAAAAAATTTCCTAATAAACGGGCAATTTTAATTGCCGTGTTAGCTCCGGCATTTGATGTCGTTCTCCCTAAAACCGTTGAGGATTTTGCCAAAAAGACTTTGCAAAAGAATTACACCGATTTGCCAACTTTAATCCACACAATCGTGGATGACCGAGTCAACTTTATTGAGGTGAACTATTTGTCTTTAAAAGTTTTAATTAGCCAGGCTTTAAATGGAGATGGTGAGGTTTTGAACGCCTTTAAAAAAGAAGCTACAAAGCAAATGCAGAAATATATGATAAAAACTATCAAGAGTTTTATTAAGCAAGGGAAAATGGTTGACTGGCCGGTGTCTGAAATCATTGCGTTTATTATTTCCCCAATTTTTGGCTATTTTGGCAAGAAACTTTTTGGCGTCTCGGTCGATAAAGATAAGGAAATTAGTTTGACCACCCAATTCATTGTTAAAGGATTGACTCCCCAAAAATAAAAAATTCTGGCAGACTTTAAATCTGCCAGAATTTACCTTATCTATGAATTAAATTGTATTTAACCATCGTATCTACCGATTCCAAAATGATTTGTTCATTATTAAATGTAGAATGCCAGCCCAAAATCTTTTGGGCTTTTTTTGTACTGAGATTGCGATTCATTTGAATCATCAGCTTACCTTCTTATGCTGTTTGATTGAAGGAAGCAGCAATATTAATTAGCCAGTTTGGCATCACTTTGGTAGGAATTTTATCCGCAAGCTTTGGTCTTTTTGATCGGATCAATCGAGCAATTTCTGGCATTGATATCTTACCATCCGCGCTGGCAATAAATCGTTGACCGGCAGCTTTGGGATTTGTCATTGCCAGAATATGCATTTTGGCAACATCGCGGACATCGACAACATTTAATTCGATTTGGGGAATGCGTTTCATTGAGCCGTTAAGGATATTATTTAGGATGCTAAAACTCCCAGAAATGTGACCGTCTAAGGATGGGCCAAGCATGGCAACGGCGTTAACTGTAGTGAATTCCACTTTATTTTTAGGATCGTTAATTAGTTTCCAGGCTTTTTGTTCAGCAATGGCTTTGGATTTTTCATAAAGCGACAAACCTTTTTCATTAACGTTGGTCCAATCTTTTTCGGTAGTGATACTGTTTTTATCCTTGTTGCTGAAGCCAACTGCGCCAAAATTGGCAGTCATAACAATCCGTTTAACTCCAGCTTTTTGGGCAAACATAATGATTCTGGTAATCCCTTGAACGGCAGGCTGGATGGCTTTTTGTTCATCGTCGACTTTACCAAAGAAAACTGGTGAGGCCACACTAATTACATAATCTATTCCAGCCATTGCCTGATTCCAGTTTTTATCACTTTGCAGGTCTGCTTGGATAAATTCTAAATTGCTAAGCTCCTCTTTTAACCCTTGTTCTTTTAGAGTTTGAATAACTGTGGCTTTCTTTTCAAGGGAGCGAAGTGTAGTTCGCACAACGTACTTGTCTTTTAAAAGCTGACAAACAATATTTAAACCCAGAAAACCATTACCACCAGTTACCAATACTTTATTTGTCATTTTTCTTGCCCCAATCTTCATAATTATAGTTAATTATACCTTTGTTCTGATTAGTTGTTGAAAGTAACGGTTGGTCTTATAATTGAGTTCCTGCAGGGTTTGTTTTGCAGGAAAATTTTCAAAGGAGTGAATTTGATGGCAAATATTAATGCTTCAAATGCTGGCACTTTTGAATTTGATAAAGACTTTGTCGTAAATCGATTGGGTTATGGAACAATGCAGCTGACTGGTGAAGGCACCTGGGGACCTTACAAGGACCCAGATCAAGCGGCCAGTGTCGTTAAAAAAGCGGTGGGTTTAGGAATTAATTTCTTTGACACTGCCGATTCTTATGGCCCTTGGTTTGCCGACCGGTACTTGGCAGCCGGCTTGAAAGATGCCTCAAATCGAGATAAAATTTTTATTTCTGATAAGGTGGGCCAAACCAGACAAGGGCCAAATCAGTGGACACCGCATGGTGAGCCTGGGTATCTTCGTCAACAGGTTGAAGTTTCAATGATGACTTTGGGAATTGATCACGAAGATCTTTTATTCCTGCATCGAATCGATGATCATTTTCCGGTTGCCGATCAAGTCGGTGAATTAAAGAAGATGCAAGATGAAGGCAAGATTAAGCATATTGGCCTGAGTCAAGTAACTGTTGATCAAATTAAAGAAGCTCAAAAGTACGCTAAGATTGACGCGGTTGAGAATATGTATAATGTTGCCAATCACAAGGATGACGATGTTGTTGACTATGCTCAATCACAGGGCATGGCATTTGTTCCGTGGTTCCCACTTAATACCGGTAAATTGGTTGGAGCAAATAGTCCACTTTCTAATATGGCAAAAAAGTATGGGGTTTCTGAAGCTCAAATTGCATTAGCATGGCTTTTGAAACGCTCACCAAATATTATCCCAATTCCAGGCACTTCTTCAATTAAGCACTTGGAGGATAACGTTGCTGCAGCAAGCTTTGATCTGAGTGATGATGACTTTGAATCACTGAGTGAACTTAGTGGTAACAAATAGATTTTCATTTTTAGCCGCCGAAACTTTCGGTGGCTTTTTTGTTTGACAAATCAAAAGACATAAATCTTTGAGTATAAAAAAACCGTTATTTATAATGAAAGCGTATTTAAGAAATGCGTTTTATATTATCGAATGGAGGTTTTATTATGACAACTGCTTTTGCGAGCCCATCAACGTATGTTCAAGGAAAAGATTTATTAAAAACGGCTTCAAAATATATCAAACCCTTTGGAGAAAATGGCATTTTATTAACCGATAGTATTGTTTGGGGATTGGTTGGTGAAAAGTTTTTTAAGTATTTGACAGAGGATGGCTTGGAAATTGAACATGTTGAGTTTCAAGGTGAGAGTTCACCGGAAGAGATTGAAAGAATTAAAAAAATTGGCGAATCGAGTAATGCCAAATTCATAATTGCCCTTGGTGGCGGAAAAACTAATGATACTACTAAGGCAGTTGGTGATGAACTTAAGATCCCTGTCGTTATCACTCCGACTCTAGCTTCTAATGATTCTCCCTGCACCAGACTCAGTGTCATTTATTCAGAAGATGGGGAGTTTTTACATTATACTTTCTATGATAAAAATCCAGATCTTGTTCTAGTAGATGATTCCGTAATTGCCGGGGCTCCTGTAAAGTTTCTTATTGATGGGATGGCAGATGCGTTATCGACCAATATTGAAGCCCAAACTGTCGCTCGAGCAAGGCAAACAACCTTACTTCCGCTTAAAACTCAGCAAACTCAAGCTGGAATTGCATTAGCAGAGCGATGTGAAAAATTATTGTTTAAGTACGGTGACCAAGCAGTTGCCTCAGCTTCCAGCCATATGGTTACACCTGCATTAGACCATATTATTGAGGCCAACATTCTTTTAAGTGGTGTTGGTGCTGAAAGCTCAGGACTTGCGGCTGCACACAGTTTTCAAAATGGTTTAACTGCTTTGTCTGGTGATGTTCATAAAATGTCTCATGGCCAAAAAGTTTCTTTTGGTTCTCTTCTAAACCTTGTCCTTGAAGGGGCCAGTGATAATCAGTTAACCAAATATGCTACTTTTGAACATAACCTAGGGCTTCCAACTACTTTAAAAGACTTGCATCTTGAAAATGCTTCAGATGAAGATTTAATGAAGGCTGCTGAACTGACTACTCAGGATGGCGAAACAATTCATAACATGGGATTTGAAGTTACCGCAGATGATGTTTTCCAAGGCATTAAAGCAGTTGACAGTTTTACAACTAATTTATTTGGATAATCATTATACCAGTAACCAAAACATCGGATTTTTTATACCGATGTTTTTTTATTGATTTAATTTGGAATAGGAAATTAAATCTTATCAAACTGAAATGTTGCTGTAAACCTTTCCATGATACAATACAAGAAATTGTTAATTATATCATAAAGGGAGCGGATCAAATGGTTAAGCGTGCCGTCCAAAAAGCAAACATTTGGATGCTGATTGCCATTATCTTGGAAGTTTTATATCAACCTTTGGCACTTTTACTTGGAAAACCACTATTTAATGGGTTAATCGATACTTTTATCAAGTCTGCGAATAAGTCTCAACTTGTTTTGATTGCTGTAGGGACTATTGTGGCAGCATGGTTAATTTTGTTTGTTGCCTTTTGATTGGTCCAATGGTATAAAAAAGTCACCAAAAAGGATGATTGTTATAATACAAATGGTGATTTAAGATAGATTGACAAATCCTAAATAAAATAGAATAATTTTTTTGAATTTAAAAAGTCGATGCTTTTAGGTATCGGCTTTTTTAGTCCTTTCAATAAGAATTCCATCTGGGTATGTCTGAGAGGCAAAACGTTTAATTTCTTTGATCATGTTTCTAGTCGATGGCGCTTTTGCCTGAACACCAGAGGTAATCAGACCAATTGATCTGAAAAATGGCTTGTCAAACGGATAAACAGCCACGTTTCCCCTAACTTGCTGCAAGGCAAGCTCTGGTAAAATTCCCCAGCCCAGTCCGGCTTCAACCATAGCAATAATTGACTGGTCATCGATTGAAAATTGAAGGGAGTTTGGGGTGATATTGTAATTGTCCAATGTGGCCTTAGTATCTAAATCATAGTCGCCTCGCTGTAAAATAAAGGTTCGTTTTTGAATGTCACTTTTGGTAACTGATTTTTGATTTTTAGGCACGAACCCTTGTGGGGCAATGCAGTAGATCTCATCTTTTACTAATTTATCAACAATTACATTCTCCGAAACCGGCAGGGCAGTAAAACCAATATCAAGCGTTCCGTTTTTTACTCCTTGAACGATTTCGTTGAATCCACTTTGATTCACGGAAATTTGAATGTTTGGGTAACTCTTTTTAAAATTTTGAATAATGGGCGGCAGCCAGTTGATACAAGCAGATGAAAATGCGCCAATCCGAATAGAACCAGAATTCAAACCATTGATATTATCAGCCTCCTGGCGAAGCCGGTCTTGACTGTTTAATATGTCTTGGATGATTGGCAGAATTATTCTACCGTTTTGAGTTAGTTTAACTCCAGAGTGCGATCGATTAAAAACTGGGAAACCTAAATAACTTTCTAGTTGGTTAATTGAGTGGCTGATTGCCGACGGGGTGACGTTGAGTTTGAGGGCTGCTTTATAAAAAGTTCCTTCAATTACGACGGTTCTGAAAACTTGATAAGCAAATGGTATCAAGGGATTACCTCCTTAGATGAATTATATTCATCTTAAATTGAGAAAGTTGAAATTTACTAATTGATACTGACAGTATACCATAATGTCAAAAGATAAAAGATGGGGTGTTAGTATGACTGATGATTTATTTGCAAACCGTGTTCGTAGTGAAGTACCTTCTAGATTGAATGGAATGTTTCCACAAATGGATTTTCCTGACGCAATTAAATTTACGGCAGGATCTCCGGCGGAAGATTTATTTCCAAGAAAAGAAATGGCGCAGGCTTTCGCGGACGCAGTTGCGACAGAAGGTAATTATACCTTCCAATATCATACAGTCACTGGACCTCAAAGTCTGCGAGAGAAGTTGGCTAAACGAGCAACTGAAAAAATGCAGATTGAAAATATTGATGCTGATAACGTTATGTTAACCGCCGGCGGCCAACAAGGAATTGATTTAGTAGCTAAGATGCTATTAAACCGTGGGGATTCTATGGTAGTTGAAGCACCAACTTATGTTGGGGCTTTATCATCGTTTGATATGTATGAGCCTAAATATTATGCAGTTCAGCTTCAATCAGATGGCATGGACTTGGACCAATTGGAGACCACTTTGAAGGCTCATCCAGAAATCAAATTTTTGTACACTGTTTCTGATTTCCATAATCCTGGTGGTGTCACTCTTTCAGTTGAAAAGCGTCAACGGTTAGTTGAACTAGCAAACCGGTACAACTTTATTATTTTGGAAGATTCGCCATACCGTGATTTAAGATATGTTGGCAAGTCACTACCGACTATCAAGCATTTTGATACCGAAGGTCGGGTAATCTTCTTATCTAGTTTTTCAAAAATATTGATGCCAACGCTCAGAACTGGCTGGTTGGTTGCTTCTAAACGGATTGTTAAACAGTTATTGAAACTAAAAGAAGCTGCCGATTTGGAAGTTCCAAATTTGACCGCCTCAGCAATTAATCAATATCTTGAGAAGAATGATTTGGATGCTCATATTGATCAGCTAAATAAGGAATACGCAAAACGTCAATGGGCGATGGCAAAAGGAATCAGAAATTATCTGCCAAAAGAAGTAAAGGCAACTTGCCCTGATGGTGGTTTCTTTACTTGGGTTACCGTTCCAGATTATATTGATACCACTGAACTTCTTTATGATCACGCAACTCCTGAAGAACATATTGCTTACGTTCCTTCTAAAAACTTTTATGCTTACAAGGAATGCACTAATGGGATGAGGTTAAACTTCACTGGCTTAACTCCAGTTCAAATTGATGAAGGCATGGAGCGATTAGGCAGAGTTCTTAAAGAAGCAATTGCTAGAAATCAATCTTCAATTTCAGTAGAAAACTAATTAAACTAGTTTGTTTAAAGCACTTGGTATTGTTGACCAAGTGCTTTTTATATTAAAAATAGGGCCAAGATTTCGTCTTTTTCTTAATGAGAATTGATATTTGTTAATAACCATTATAAACTAGAGATGTACAAATTAAGCTTAATCATTCTAAGGAGGACAATCATTTATGGAAAAAACAAACGTTGTTATTGTCGGTGCATCGCATGGTGGCCATCAATCAATCATTGAGTTGCTTCACAGGTATAATAATTTAAATATTTCCCTTTTTGAAGCTGGCGATTTTATCTCATTCATGTCATGTGGAATGGAATTATATTTGGAAAATAGTGTCACTAACGTTTCTGATGTGCGCAACTTCAAACCAGAGGATTTTCCAGAAAAAGAAGTTAATATTTACAATAACCACGAAGTAACCAGCATTAACGCTGATAAGAAGACGGTTTCCGTCAAGGATGTGAAAACCGGTAAATCTAGTGATTATCCATACGACAAATTAATTTTGAGTTCCGGAGTTATTCCTAACAATTTACCTATTCCCGGAAACAATTTAAAGAATGTCTTTTTGATGCGGGGATATGACTGGGCAAAGTCTATTAAAGCCAAACTTGAAGATCCCGCAGTTAAAAATGTTGCAATTGTTGGCAGTGGTTACATTGGCATTGAAGCTGCTGAAGCTAGCAGAAAAGCTGGCAAAAATGTGACATTGATGGACATGATTGATCGGCCACTTGGCACTTATTTGGATAAAGAAATGACCGATATTGTTGCCAAAGAACTTGAAAACAAGGGCGTTAAGCTACAAATGGGGACAACCATTAAATCCTACAAAGGTAATGACAGTGTCAGCGCGGTTGAAACTGACCAAGGGGATGTTCCTGCTGATTTAGTTATTCAAGCCGCAGGAGTAAAACCAAATACTAAATGGCTTGATGGCACCGTTGAGTTGGATGATCATGGCTTTATTAAGACTAACGAATATTTGCAAACTAATTTTCCTGATGTATATGCAATTGGCGACGCTACGCTAGCATTTTCTGCCGCTGCTCAAAAGAAAATGCCAATTGCTTTGGCAACAGTCGCTCGTCGTGAAGCTCGTTATGTTGTCAAACATCTCTTTGAAAAGAAGCCCTTTGAGCCGTTTAAAGGAGTTGTTGGTTCATCAGCACTTAGTGTCTTCGATTATCATTTTGCAGCTAGCGGATTAAATGAAACTACTGCTAAAAAGGCAGGGATTGAACTTAAGACTAGTTTCTATGAAGATAGTCTAAGACCGGCTTATGTTCCAGAAGATAAAGGGAATCCAAAAGTTTACGTCAAATTAGCCTTTGACCCTCAGACACACCGAATTCTCGGCGGAGCGGTTCTGTCAACGTATGATATTACTGCTCAAGGAAATGTAATATCACTTGCAGTTGCGAATGGGCTTAAACTTCAAGATCTTGCGGAGACCGATTTCTTCTTCCAACCAGGATTTGATCGTCAATGGAGCTTGCTGAACTTGGCAGCCCAGCATGCCTTGGGTGAGGCTAAATTTTAAAAATATATTTTGAATGTTTTATTTTAAAATGTATGTAAAAAATCACATCAGGTTAATTCTGATGTGATTTTTTGTGTTTTGAATTAATTTGTAATTTAGGCCATCAAATTATTTATCATCAACATTAAAGCGATATCCTCTTTGTTGAACTGGAGTGGAAAAGACGATTTGGGTATTGGTTTTACCAAACTGATGAATATCATTAATGAAATCGTCTAATTGTTTAGTATCTTCAAAAATTACTTTTATTAACATCGAATATGGTCCAGTAATACATTCACATTCCAAAACATTGGGTATCTTTTCAATGTAGGGATAGAAATCTTTCTTCTGCCCAGGACTGACTTCTAGTTGAACAAAGGCTTTTACTTTCATATTAATTCTGTCTAGATTCATCTGAGTCGAGAATTTATCGATGTAGCCTTCATCTTCCAAGTTTTTTAGCCGTTGAGAAACTGCCGGGGCGGTGATAAACAATTTTTCACTCAGTTTTTTAATTGATATTCGGCTGTTTTGTTGAAGCAGATTTAAAATCCGCTTATCGGTCTGGTCCATTAACTTTCTCCTTTTTATTAAAAAAACGTTTTTGCTTTGTTTTATTAACCTGATGTTGAAATCTCATTTGTTTAAATCATTATAGTCCAAAATGGGTGTAAATTCATACTTCTGTGTGATATCTTATGACATGTAATCAAATGAAGAGAGGATTTGGGAATATGACAGAGAGAATCGAAGAGGACACAATTGGTAAGCTTGGTATTGATAACAAGGCATATTATGGCATTAACGCCAAACGGGCCATGGATAATTTTAAAATAAATGTTAAGAAAACTGACATGGAGCTCATTATACAAGTGGCAACCATCAAAAAAGCTGCTGCCCGAGCTAACTATAAGGTTGGTAGAATTTCAAAAGAAAAGATGATCGCCATTGTTGCCGCTTCCGATGAAGTTATCGCAGGCAAACTGGACGATCAGTTCTTAATTCCAGAAATTCAGGGTGGTGCCGGAACTTCAACTAACATGAATGTTAATGAAGTAATTACCAACAGGGCCCTTGAACTTATGGGCCACAAAAAAGGCGAATATACATACCTTGATTCCCATGATGACGTTAATGCCGGTCAGTCAACCAACGATGTCTATCCGAGTGCTGGTAAGTTAACGACACTGATTAAGATAGATAAATTATATCATTCTCTTTCCGCTCTCATTGATAAATTGGAAGAAAAAGGTGATGAGTTCGCCGATGTTAAGAAAATGGGCAGAACTCAACTTCAAGAAGCTGTGCCTACTACTTTGGGAGCCACCTTTAAAGCATTTGCCAGCGCCTTAAGCCGCAGCCAAAAGCGTTTGACTAGATCTATGAATATTCTCACTGAACTTAATCTTGGTGGCACGGCTATTGGAACTGGAGTTAACACTTCAAAGGGTTATGTTCCCGCAGTTTATGCCGAACTTAAAAAAATTTATAGATTAAACATTCACCCAGCTGAAGATTTAATTGATGCTACCCAGGATCTTGATCCATACGTTGAGGTTTCTGGTGACTTGAAGGCCTTGGCAGTCGCTCTTTCCAAGATGTGTCATGACTTACGGTTGCTTTCCAGTGGTCCTCGCAGTGGCTTCATGGAAATCAAACTTCCCGCAATGCAGGCCGGTTCTTCAATTATGCCTGGTAAAATTAACCCAGTTATTCCTGAAATTGTCAGCCAGATTGCTTTTGAAGTTATCGGAAATGATACCACAATTACCTTTGCGGCAGAATCTGGTGAATTGGAACTTAACGCATTTGAACCGGTTATCTTCCACAATTTGTTTGAATCCACTGATTTAATGGATCAAGCATGTGCCTTGTTGGTTGATAAGTGCATTCCTGGCATCAAAGCTAATAAAGCAAAATGTGCTACTGACGTTAAGAACAGTGCCGGAACTATCACTAAGTTAACCCCAATCATTGGCTATAATACTGCTACGGCGATTGTTAACGAATCATTGAAGACTGGTGTTAATGTTTATGATCTATTGGCTCAAAAGGGAACCTTTGATGCTAAGAAACTTCAAGCAGTTAAAATGAGTATTGCTAATTAAAATTATTAGGAAAAAAATGCTCTGAATCATTAATTTTGATTCAGAGCATTTTTTATACTGTTTGTTTATTTACAATCATGTCAACAATCTTATCAATTGCTGAAAACATTGGACTTTGCGGGCTTAAATTGTTTTGTCTGAGTAACTTTTCTGACCAGTCGCTTCGAATCTTTTGAATCTTAGGAATGATCGATCTTCCCTTTTCCGTTAAGTTCAGGATGTAAGAATTTCCGATTCCAGGTTTCTTTGATAAATATCCCAGTTCTTGCATTTTGTTGATTTCGCGGGTGGCCAGAGCCTTATCAATAACCAAAGATGTGACTACCGTACGTTGATTGCTGCCTGGCTTGTCATTTATAGTTAATAAGATACAAGCTGCAGTTGGATTAAGGCCCAGGGCCCTAAAAAATCTGCTGGTATCTTTATAGTATTGACGATGCAGAATAGAAATATCTTGAGCTAAATATCCCAAATCCTTTGCCATACGGAACCACCTCTTTACGCCAATATTATAGCACTGGAAAGAAAGAGGTATTTATCAATAAAGAGATTCCAAAATCAAATTACTATCAATATATTCCATTTACGATAGTAATTGAAAAGGCAAAAAAATTTCTTTATGACTCACAGTTTTGATTGACATTCCAATTGATTATAGTGATAACATTAAATTAAAGTCCGCTTTTCTAAAGGGACATATCAAACTAATTTTTCAAAGGAAGTTACAACATGAAAGATTATGGAACTTTATATCAGCATGGAACACTGGCTTTGCTTGTTCCAGGATTGCTAAAGGGAACCATGAAAATTGGAGAACTTTTAAAGCATGGTGACACCGGCATTGGAACTGGGGAAGGCCTTGACGGTGAATTAATTATTTTGGATGGTAAACCATACCAGGTTAACGGTAAAGGGAAAGTTCAGATTGTTTCTAAAGATTTCACCCTTCCTTTCAGTAGTGTATCCTGGGCAAAGTACCAGCATTTAGTTGATTTGGAAAATGTTGATATGAGTGATTTTTCCAAACAAATGATTAGTTTATCTAAAAGTGCTAATACTTTCTTCTCGATTAAAGCTCAAGGAACATTTACTAACATTAAAACAAGAGCGGCAAAAAAATCTGAACATCCTTATAAGACACTTTCAGAAACTGCTGACAAGCAAGCAGTATTTACTAAAGATAAAGTTGAGGGAACATTGTTAGGCTATTATGCTCCTGAAATATTTAATGGCGCTGCTGTTGGCGGCTTTCACTATCACTTCTTATCCGATAATCATAAATTCGGTGGTCATGTTCTTTCTTTTCATATTGAACAAGCTTCAGTTTATGCCCAACAGTTCGATACTTTGGAACAGCACTTGCCAGTTGAAGATAAAGATTACATGAAGCATGATTTTTCTGATGATGATGTTGCTGGAAGTATTGAGAAGTCGGAAAAATAAAGTTGTTAATAATTTTGAACATAGTAAAAATGGATTTCTTGAAATTAAGTTTGATTTTAGGAAATCCATTTTTTAGTTTTAAAACAAAAAATCTTTCTGACTTTGGAAGGTAAGTTGTTTTTAAAGCCTTCGCTGGTCGTATGAGAATTCCGTTATTGTTCCCGTTATCTTTTTCAAAACTAAATACCTGTTGATTTATTAACAATAAGTCAAACCTATATTTGCTTCTTTATAAAAGGCAAGTTTTGATTGATGGTTATGAATAATCTGACTGATTTGGCCTTGGACGATTAATTGTGAATTATGGAACAATTAAAAGATGAACTAGGAATTAAGTTACGTACTTAATTTGGTAGTTCAAAAAATATCTAGGGGGATATAAAATTATGAAGATCAAAAAGACACCATTATTGTTAGGCTTGTCAGCAACATTGTTGTTTTCAACGCCAGTATTAACGCATGCTGCCAAGTTAAATCAAGGATATTTAACTGGTGATGCAAAAAAAGGTTCAGTTATTAAATTAAGCCGTTATCATAAGACTTATTTAAAGAAGGCAGTAAAAAAATCAGGCCACTTTAAATTTAAGCTTTCTGGAAAGTTAAAATCTGGTCATTACCGTTTAACTATTAAGAATGGTAAGAAGACTATCGTGAAATATTTGGCATTTAAGGCCAAGTCAGCAAAAGTATTTGCAACTGATAATCAAAACCAAATTGATCAAGGCAAAATTCTCCAAGCAAAACAACAAGTAGTTGCCGATGCACGTGCAACGGCAAATATGCAATCTCAAATTGATAAATTAAATGAAAAAGTAAAAGAGATGCAAGCCACCAAGGTTCCTGACCAAAAACAAATTGATAATCTCAAAAATCAAATCGATAACTTAAAAAAGGAAGTCAGTCAAAAAGATAGCTGGTTAAACAGTTTGCAAAGTACCTTAAATGACTTGAAAAAACAGATTTCAACCGCTAAAGTCACAACAACAGCGGCTACAGATACACAAGCTGCACAGCAACAGATTGCCGATTTACAAGCTCTATATGACAAACAAAGTAAAAGTTTGGAAAATTTAAACCAAGCAGCAGCAATGTGGATTAATGATCCAAAAAGATCAGCCGATATTGAACAAACAAGTGTTAAACAAGTTCAAAAGGATTTAAACGAAGCAAAAAAATTACCAGAGACTACCGAATCTCAAAGAGTATATAAGGCAAATCGGATAGCAGACCTTAATCATAATCTTTATTTCTATCAATCACTGGTAAATTATTATCAGAATCTTTATGAGACAGTGAGAAATGCTGGAGGTATTCAGCCATTAAGAGATGCAATTGGGGAATTACAAGCCAGCCTCACTCAGATTCAGCGACAAATTGATCAACTAAGTGGCAAAAAAGTTCAGCCTGAAAAACCAACAACTCCTGGAACGATATCTGTTGAGGGACCAAGCACACCCGCTCCTGATAAACAAGCCACTGGTAACGCTGTTAAGCCAGCAAATAAAGATTCCGAAAAGAAAACAGTTAGCACAAATTCAATCACTCAGCCAGTAGGTCAGAAATATCCTAAACAAGCCGAAACAAGTAAGATTTCACCATTTACTATTCCAGAAGGTATTAAGCCAGTAATTATTGATGCAAAAACTATGCCACAGTCTGTGGACCAAATGAAGCAAGTTTTAGCACCGCTTTATAGCCAGATTAGCGATATGCAAGAACTAATCGCAAAAATGAAGCAACCATATGAATACTTCATTAATTTGAATGTTGAGGCTCAGCCCTTCAATCCGCAGGCTCAAACCAAAGTTGCTAATAATTTAAAAAATGCTAAAGATCAATTGACACAAATTCAAGAGTTGCCAGCTACTCCTGCTAAAAAAGTCCTTGTTGATAGTTTGAACGGACAAATTAGTATTGCCGAAAAATACGCAGATGATGCTGCTCATGTATTGAAGACTGTTGAAAGTGCCGGTGGTTTTGACATGCTTGCGGCCACTGCCAAAACTTATATCCAACAATGGAATAATATCAATGATGTTCTCAAAACTGATTTGGATAATTTGAAAAATGTTGAAGAGCAATTTGGTCCGTATTTAATTGCAAAAGGTCATCGCCAAATTGCTGATACTATTACACAAAAGAATATTCAAATTTCAGGTCTTCAGAACCAAATTCAAAAATATTCTGATGAAATAACTTCATTACAAGGTATTAAAGTAGAACTTGAAAACTACAAGAACTTTAATGAAACAGATCTTCAAAAGATGGTGGACGAGTATAAGGACGCAGTCAAACTTTTAAATACATTGCCTTCTGATTCAAAGAATCCTTCAATGATTAATCTATTTAATAATCAATTATCTGCTGATAGCCAAGCTTTGAATAATTACAAAAAGGTTGGAGGACCAACCGCCGTCCAAAGTAAAATTGATTACTTGACTCAGATGCAACAAGATCTCAATGGTCAAATCAATGCATTACATGCGGAAGCTTATAATTTATTCCAACAGTTAAAGTAAAATAAACTTAAAAAATCATCAAGTTCATTTTTAAGTATTTAAAAAGTGGATTTTCAGAATTTTCGTTTCTGGGAATCCATTTTTGTGATTATGAATTTTTTATGTTTTTTACATCTGAGTAAGCCCTATAACTAAATTTCCTATCTGCATACATCTATGTCATTCCCAACCATTTATTCTTCAGGATTTTTTATTATGAATACTATATAGAATTTGGCCTTGGACGTTTAACTACATTCTATGAAAAAATAGAAGAACGGTTTCCAGTTGAATTAATGTTTAATTGGGGAACAAAACTACAACATATAAAGGGGATTCACCGATATGAGAATTAAAAAGACACCACTGTTATTATCATTGTCAGCGACATTATTATTTTCAACACCGATCTTGACACACGCAGCTAAATCAAATTCAAATTCCCATAAGACCAGCTTGGTCAAACATAAGCAGCATTTGCAAAAATGTTCTCCAAAAATTCAGAAAAAGGCTCCTAAATTTAATTACAGTAAAGTCAATTCAAAAAAAGCTTTTCATAGGCAAAAAATCAAAACAACTCCCAATTCTGACAGTACAGATTTAAGTAACAAAGTAAAGGTTGAAGGGACTTTCCAAACATCCGAACAAAACAAGGACCAAAATTCTGGCGATCCTAAAGCTGATATCTTGACTGGTAAAAAAGACAGCAGTGTTTTAGCTCCTAAAGATCAAACTAAAACGGATCCAATCAACTCTCTTCCGAATTCAGTAAAAGTGGAAGATCAAAAGGTAAGTGAAAAATCTGATTCCGTGCAAAATTTGGTTACGTCAAAACAATCTTCGAAGACGCTAAAAATTCAACCGGCAACAGCTAAGTTGCATAGTGATTCGACTAATGCCTCTCCATGGACTTTGCCCGAGTTTAAAGCTGTAGTAGTTGATGGATCCAAAATACCGAAATCAGATCAAGAATTGCAAGCTCTTCTTAAACCGGTTAAAGACCAAATTAATGATTTAGAAACATTAATTGGTCAGGTTAATCAGCCCTTTGCGATTTTAACTAGTTTGGAGCAACAAATTAAGGGATATAGTTCTGAAGATAAGAAAAAGGTTGAAGACAACGTCAAAAATTATCAAGATCAGTTAGACGCTATTCAAAAGTTACCTGGGACATCTGCTAAAAAGACAATTGTGAACAATTTAAACAAACAGATTGCTTTAGGAAAGCAATTTATAGAGGATGCTGAAAAGGTTACTTATGAAGTTGATAAAGCAGGCGGGGAAAAAATGTTGAATGCTTCAATCGACATTTATACCAAGCAGTTGGACAACTTAAATAATGTGTTAAAAACTGACCAAACTACCGTAAAATCATTGGAACAAAAATTCAATGAAAGCTTTGCTCCAAAAAAAGTTGATCCCATAGAAACAATTAAAACCGATAAACAAGAAACAATAAGTGCCGTCAAAGTTGATGTTAATAAAACTTCAAAGCATCGGGATGAAGTTAATAATTTGGTGAAAATTATTGAAGACCAAATTGCTGATCTAAAAAATAAAAATATTCAGTTGAATAACGATTTACAAGATCTTAAGGATTTACTCCAAAGTGCAAAAAATTACACCCCTTCTCTCCAGAGCATGTATTTAAGTAATTTAAAGAATTATCAAGAAAAGCTCGCGAATGATAAAAAACTTCCAGAAGATGCTGATGAACAAAAAGACTATAAGCAGATGTTAATTGATAATGATCAATCTTCAATTGGTTACCAACAAAAAGCTCTTGATGAATATGAGAAATTGCAACAAAGTCTCAGAACTGTTGGCGGTTATCGAAAATTGAAGCAGAAGATTGCTGAATTAGAAACAACCATTAACAATGCAAACTCTGTAGTTGAAACTGATCGAGAGAATGAATCTAAAATTAAATCTAATTTTGATAATTATTTAAAATCTCTTGATCAACAACGTGAAGATAGAATCAAGGGATTTCAACAACAGATTAGTGATTTAGAAGCCCAAGAACTAACAATTAATAATAAATTATTAAATTTCACTGATTTGGCTTCTTCTTTCAGTGGTTTTGATTATGATATTGAAAGTAGTTATACAAGATGGATTTCTTTAGATTTAGAAAATCTGGCCAAAGCGGAACATTTACCTACTTTAACACGAGGAGATAGAGACAAACGGCAAGCGGAAATTGACCGAATTAACAGTAGCCTCGCTTCTAATAGAAAATATCTAAATACTCATCAGGATATTAAAAAGAAGGCAGAAGATCAAGGCGGTTATAATAATCTACAGAAAAAGATTAGTTATCTGCGAGAAACCAAGCAGGACGTGAGTGCTCAAATAGATCAGTTAAATAATCAAATCAAGAATCTACAAAATGATTTTACTTAACCAAATAGAAAAAAAGAGATTCACAATTTTTGTGAACCTCTTTTCTTTCCAAAATTAAATTTTTAACTTCTAATTAGAGATTTTTTGGATTGCATCAAGAATTTCTTCCGGTTTATCAATAATTATGTCCGGATCAGAATCTTTGATTTCCTTTAAAGGCCCAAATCCGTAAGTCACCGCAATGGTCTTAACGTCATTATTCTTCCCACCATCAATATCAGTTTGGCGGTCGCCAATCATCACACTGTTTTCTTTTAATGAATGAGTTGAATCCATAGCGTATTTGAGAATTGCAGTTTTTGTTATCCGGGTCTTTTCATCTGCAGAGGCCCCATACAAGCCATCAAAATACTTATTTAGGTCAAAATGATTTGCAATTTTTTTAACCATAATCTCGGGCTTGGCCGATGCCACATAGAGATTATATCCATTATTCTTTAATAAGCTGAGCTCATTTAGCAGTCCAGGAAAAATCTTTAGCTGAAAAACTCCTTGGTTTTGATAATACTCATGGTAAAAATCCAATGCTTTAAAAATTTCTTTTTCAGAAAGTTCTGGATAAAATTTGGGGATTGAACGGAGTAGAGCCGGGCCAATAAAGCTAATGTATTGCTCCTCAGATAATGGCCTTAGGTTCATTTTTTTTACGAAGTATTTGATTGCCCTAACAATCCCAACTTGAGTGTCTGCGATTGTCCCATCGAAGTCGAAGAATAGATTTTTCACTAAGATTTCCTGCTTTCATTTAAATTGTAGTGACATTATCTCGCATATCCGGCATAAAAATCAATGGTTCAATGGATATGGATTGTTAAATAACTACCGGTTATTACTTTTATGGTATGCTTGCTGTACATTAATTTTTAACGAAAAGGTCATTTACAATGCCAAATAATTGGTTGTTTCGTCTCTTTATTTTCATAGTATTCGCTTTAGTTTTAAATATCCTTGTCACGCCAGTTATATTATTGCTGCTGTATTTCTTCTCTGGTCAAATAAGCCAAATGAATGGTGGAACCTTGGTGGCAAGTGTCATAATTAGTTTTGTCCTGGATATTCTAATTTATCGTTATATTTTTCATAGCAAGCAATAACATTTTAATAAGCCAATATTTTTACAGCTTCTTTTTTTGAATCTACAATTGATGTGTGAAGATGATCACAATGTGATTTGAAAGGAGATAATTTCATGAGCCGTTTGAATGGAAAAGTTGCTATTATCACTGGTGCTGGCTCTGGTATGGGTCTAGCAATGGCAAAACTTTTTGCTAAAGAAGGGGCCAAGGTTGTTGCTGCCGATTTGAATAAGGATACAGTGGATAAAGTTGTTAACGATATTCAATCCGATGGTGGGCAAGGTGTTGCGGTAAAAACTGATGTTTCAAAATTGGCTGATATTCAAAATATGTTTAATGTCGCTTTGGATAAATTTGGCCAGGTTGACATATTGGTAAATAACGCCGGGATTATGGATAATATGGCTGCCATTGGTGATTTAACGGATGAAATGTGGCGAAAAGTATTTGCCGTAAATACTGATAGTGTTATGTATGCAACTCGTGAGGCTGTGAAGCAATTTTTGCCTAAGAAAAAAGGCGTTATTTTAAATATTGCTTCAGTTGGTGGCATTGAAGGTTCTCGTGCCGGGGTTGCTTACACCGCTTCCAAACATGCTGTGGTTGGGCTTACCAAGAACACTGCCTACATGTATGAAGAAGAAGGCATTCGCTGCAATGCGATTGCTCCAGGCGGGATTAAGACTAATATTGCTAAGTCGATGGGCAATGTTAATGAATTTGGGGCTAAGAGACAGTACGCCGGTATGGCTACCTCTCCGGAACCCGGTGACCCTGAAGAAATTGCTAATACAGCATTATTCTTGGTATCGGATGAAGCCAGCTATGTAAACGGGGCAATTGTTCCTGTAGATGGTGGCTGGACAGCTTATTAAATTTAAAAATTATTTAGACAAAGTCTCAGGATAAAACCTGAGTCTTTTTTAATATTTTGAAAAATTAAATCAAAAACTTTTGTCAGTAAATTTTGGGTGATATCATATTTGTAATGTAAACCGACCCCCACAGTATCTTTGAAAGAGATGAAATGAATGGACAACAAAAATGCAAATTAGGTTGATCCAGACAAAAAATTTCATAATGCAATTTACTGGCGCTTTGGGATTTTAGGTCCGTTTCTTTTGAAATATTTTGTTAAGGTATCTAAAAATAATCAGAATTCAAATGAAATCTTTAAAACTTTTTTAGCGGATTTTTAATCACCTTTGTTATTGTGGAATTATTTTTTGTGGCCTTTACGTTAGCAGCTGGGACGTTTAAATCTCATATTTGGGCATTCTTGATAATCCTTGCTGTAATTGTTGTTTGTAGTCTTGGCTAAGGTATTTGGGGCCAGATTTACATTCATAAACATTATCCACGAAGGGAAGATTAGTTTTGGAACACGCAGCACTTATTCTGGAAGGTGGAGCTCTTCGAGGCTTCTTTACATTTGGCGTTCTTGATCAGTTAATGGTTGACAATATTAAATTTGAATATGTTAACGGTGTATCTGCAGGGGCACTTTCTGCCCAAAATTACATTTCTTGTCAGCCCAAACGTAATTATTATTTGAACTCGCATTTTCTGCATGACAAAAACTATATTGGTGCGCGAAAATTAGTATTTAGAGATGGTCTTTTCAATTTGGATTTTGCCTTCACAAGAAACGTTACTGATTATTTTCCATTTGATATCAAAACATATGAGCAGTCAAAGCAAAATTTTGAAGTTGCGGCTACTGACCTCACAACTGGTTAAAGTCACTTCTTCACAAAATCTCCCAATAATTACTTGTTTGATGCAATTAAGGCTTCTGCCAGCATGCCATTGCTTTCTAAAATTAATTGGCTGGATGGTAAACCTTATTTGGATGGCAGTATTGGCAATTCAATTCCTTATCAAAGAGCATTGGAACAGGGCTACGATAAGATCGTGATTGTTGCTACCCGAGACAAATCATACGTCCGCCCGGAAAATACTTTAAGAATAAATGAAGCCGCCAAAGTTGCCTACCGCAAATATCCAAAATTTGTCGATAACTTTATTCATCGTCCAGATAGATATAATAAAATGCTTGAAGATATTCGCCAACTTGAGAAGAATAAAAAGGTCTTTGTTTTAAGGCCTGAATACCCGGTTGACGTTGGATACACGGAGGATAATCAGCATAAGCTGGATTCACTTTATGATAACGGGATTAAGGTTGTTAGATTTAATGAAACGAAAATGATGAATTATTTGCATAGTTAGAAATACAGCGGCAAGGTGAAATCTTTTTTGGATAAAAATGTTTTTATTACCTTGAAGTAACCGTTGAAAATGCCAAATGAATGGCATTTTTTGTTTTAAGGCTTTACTATGACAACTTTAAATTACAATCAGAAGTCATTACCAAATCTTTAAATTACAAAAGAGTTTCATGGTACAAATAATATTTGTTTTTTGGTACTATTAGAGCATAAGGGTTGAATAGTGACAGTTCATGGGGATGAATTGAAGTTACATTTTCTTACATAAATTAAGGAGGACTGCACACATGCGCGCTAGTAACGAAATGATGGACATTGTTACCAATGAAAGAAAGAAAAAAGGAATCTCTTTATCCAAGTTGGCGGCAAAAATTGGGATCGCTAAATCAAGCCTCTCAAGGTATGAACATCGTCAAAGAGAATTTCCAGTAAACTTAGCAGGTAAATTTGCTGATGCACTTGGAATTTCGGTTGTTTACCTTTTAGGTATTAGTGATGATTATGAATTAACCTCAATGATTGCCAATTTAGATAGTAATCAAAAAAATCAAGTTAAACAATATATTGAACAGATTTCAAGTCAAAAACAAGCTCAGGATTAGATCCTGGGCTTTTTGTTTTGGAATTATTATTTATTTTAAAAATATTTGTGTGTTGGGCTTATTACATAGATAATGTGTTCCGAAGAACAGGCCTTTCCGGTTAATCCAAAATAGAATGTCCATAAGCCAAAAATGTTCATTTTACGCTTTTAATTTGTTTAGTGAATTGGTCTTATTACTCAGATAACGTGCTCCAGAGACCAGCTTTTTCCGGTTAATCCAAAATATCTTTTAGCCCAAACCTGGCTAAAAGGTATTTTCAATTAATCCTCGAAAGCTAATCGGTCTCTTCCACACTTCACAAAAAAATGCCCCTCACCGAAGCAGATTTACAGCGGAGGACATTAAATGGGGGGGTTCATAGTCATGAATGCAATGAATAGAATATTAATAACTAATTCTGTTTGTATGTGAGATGATAACGTTGCATTCCCTTGAACCTTCTTAAATATAGCATAAGAGCGTTTACTTAAATGTTACAATTTTGATACTAAATTTTGACATCAAACTATTTAAAGTGAGCGCTTAAATTTCCTTTACGCGACCGTTAAAAATACAGTAGAATTAAACCGAGGAATTCGAAATAGAAAGATGATGGTTTTATTTTATGAAGCGAAATTTCTTTGATTACGGATCTTGGGTATTAAATTTATTGGCTCTTATCATGGCTTTTTATATGCTGGCTGTTTATCAAACAAATAAAGCATTGATCGATGCGGGTATCCTTGATGCTATTCAGAATAAATTTTGTTTGGCATCAGCTGTTTGTTTGTTAATTTTTGCCTTGCTAAGTTTCATTAGGATTATTCCGATAGTAATTCCTGATCTAATTGCTTTGGTTGGATTTGGAATGCTAATTGGTTATAATTTGCCATTTCAAAATTATGTGACTAGTTTTTCCGTTCTTTATATTTTAATTGTGATCGTTAATTCGTTTGGCAGGTTTTTGCAGTATAAATCTCGTAAAACTTTGAATGTGAAATAGCATTAAGGATATTTAGTTTAAAAAATATCTTTTCGGCAATTTAACTTTTGTCGAAAAGAGATTTTTTTAATATTATTATTCAATTTTTAAACTGATGTGTAGCCACCGTCAGCAACGATAGTAGCTCCAATAACAAATGAAGCATCATCACTTGCTAAGAAACCAACGACTTTTGCTATTTCTGATGGTTTCCCAAGTCTTCCTAATGGATGAAGTTTAACGAGCTGTTCCTTCATTCCTGGATTAACGGCATCCAAAAGTGGGGTGTCAATGTAACCTGGAGCAACAGCGTTAACTCTGATACCTTTTCTAGCATAAGTTGCAGCTAAGGTTTGGGTCAGAATCTTGACGCCGCCTTTAGCAGCCCCATAAGCCGTAACATTTGGTAATGCCACTAAGCTGTGAATGGAGCCAGAGTTAATGATTGCACCACCATTGCCTTGCTTTAACATTTGTTCCAAAGCATATTTATCGGATAGGAATATTCCGGTAAGGTTAATGTCAATGGTCATTTGCCACTGTTTTAAAGGAAGTTCAGTAATATCTGCATCTTTGGCAATCCCAGCGTTGGCAAACATGATATCCAATTTACCAAAAGTTTTAACAGTTGTATTGATCAAGTTTTTAACTTCATCTTCACTGGTAACGTTAGTTTTAACGAAAATCACATCGCCGCCATGACCTAAACTTTTTACTACTTCAGGACCTTTGTCGGAAAAGTCACCAATAGCGACTTTTGCACCCTCATTCAAGAAAAGTTTAACAGTTTCCAAACCGATTCCAGAGGCGCCACCAGTTACAATAGCTACTTTATTATCAAATCTTGCCATGAAAATCAGTCCTTTCATAAACAAAAAGCGGAACAAGCAACTTTTATAACGTTATTGTAAACGCTTTCTAATATATTTACGAAAAATTTGACTTTTTATTAATGTTTAGGGTATTCCATCCGATATTCACCATAGCGATAAATATAGTTTTCATTATAAAGACTTGTAAACTGCATCGAATCCCTGGAAACTCCGGTAACGTACCCAATCGAATTTAAATTTAATATATAAGGGGATCTAGGATCTCCTTGTAAGACAATGTGGACTAACCTGGCAGCCTCCATGGCTTCTTGGGCTTGTTGTTTGTATACACTTAAAATGTCTTTTTCCATAATGAACACCTCGTGTACATTATACGAACATACGTTCAAAAGAGCAATTTTAAATAGAATATAGAATTAATTATCAGTTGTTCAAATCCTCACAGATATTATTGATTAATTTTCATTGAACCCCACATACTAGCTTATTCTTTTACTTAAATGATCCTCAATCGAAAGATATTTGACTCAATTTTTAAATTAACTATGAATGTAAAGGACAAAAAAGTAGAAATTACAATTATTTCTACTTTTAAGATTAATTTATGATTATTTTTAATTATTAAAAAAATTGTTGGTCATGTCATTTCTTTTTGTATTAACATCATTAATCAGATTGTCAATATTTGTAATTAAAGTTCCATTGTCCGTTTTTAACTGGTTATATTGTTCATTAGGAGTCGGAGCCGGAGTATCTGTTTTTTGGAAAATGAAATTGGAAACCTGGTGTAGAAGCTTGAACAATTTATGAATTAGGCTATCTATGACACCATTAGATGGCTCAGCTTTAATTGTTTCAAGCGCTGACATATTAGTGATTTTTTGACTAACTGTTTGGGCACTTGATTTGAGCGCAGATAATTTATAGAAAAGTGTATCAACTTTATTTAACAGATATTTTTGTTCGTAAGGAGTTAACTTCTTTTTATCCTTTTGATTAGACCAGTCTTTGTTAATTTGTTCAAATGATCTTTGGTATTGAGGCAATTTGGCCTCTAAATTGGCTTCCGTAACACATGAATTATTTAACATTTTTAAATCAGTTCTAGTCTTTTCTTTTTGCTGTTCTGTAGCCTGATCAGCTGCTTTGAACTGAAGTAAGCTTGTTATTCCAGAAAATATTTTTGTAAATATATTATTCTTAAAATCGAAACTAAATCCACGTTTTTGGAATGCGCCGGGAGTTCTAGTTTTGCTAACTGATTGCTTTTCCTGAGCTTTAATTTCTGCATTAATTTTTTTAATGTAATTTGAATACTTAGACTCTAAAGAAATTGATTCTCCTTTTTTGGTGCTTTGAGCCGCACCAGCTTGTTGGGTTGTTGAATTACTAATTTGAGATCTGCCATTAGCTGAAACCGGTATTGCTAATATTGAAAATCCCAGAAATACTGCTGCTGTTGCTATATGCTTATTCATAAAATTCCCTCCAAATGTTTTTTCTATGTTACATATTTAATTTAATACCAAAAATGGGTACGGTCCAATAGAAAAAGTGGACTGGATTATAAGACAAAATTATTAACTAAATGTTATTGTTAAGGGATATTATTTATCCATTCCAGGATAATTTGGAATACCTTTACATTGTGATTATTTAAACAAGAGAGCTTAATAAATACATATTCATAATTTTTGAATTTTAAGAAATATAGAAGTACGCGTGGTGCTAGTTAAAT
>DIDF01000068.1:1959-3145 GCA_002418005.1 Lactobacillaceae bacterium UBA5807 | reverse complement strand
GCAGGGCCAGCCGCTTACTTTGATCTTTTTCTTAGAGATTAAACGGTGAACCGAGCATCATCAGTTCGTGAATTCTAAACTTTGACTGAGGCAAATTCTATAATTAATTCGAACAAAAAACTCAAAGTGATTGCTTACAATGGTAGTGGTCGAATACCAACCGAACACTACCATTGTAAGCAATCACTTTGAGTTTTTTGTTCGAATTAATTATAGAATTTGCCAAACATTGCAAAAGAAAAGTATCTAGACCATTAAGGACCAGATACGATAGTTAAATGACCGGATTCACTGAATAATAAGCCCATTTTTTTGTGATGTGCAAAATCAATGCTCGTTAAATACATCCTTTAGATCACAAACCAAATAAATGATGTTTTTTCTTCTCAATCATAGAAACAGGCGATTTTTCTACATCAAGTCCATTCAATATGTTCTCAGCATTTATTTCAAATTGTGCGCTACGAGCCGCGCCAAATTCTTTTTTTAACTTGTCAAATGCTTCTCGCATTTCATATTTACGTCCTGGTAAATGATGTGCATCAGAAGCGATAACATTAACCTGACCTGATTTGATTAATTCGTGGCTAAATTTGGAAACTTTTTTCCCAAAGGTACCAACATAACTACTGGCAGTCAATTGAGCTAGACAGCCTTGAGTGACCATTTCGTAAATCAACTGGGGGTTAGCGATAATCGCTGCATTTCGTTCTGGGTGAACAATCACTGGGATAATGTTACGCTGTTGAATTTCATACAACATCTTCTTCGTATAATGAGGAACATCATTATCGGGAAACTCCAACATTAAATAACGATTATTTGCATCTGCGAACAGAATATCATCATTATCTAGAGCCGTTAGTAAATCACCATTGATTCGCACTTCTTGACCTGGAAAAACCTTTAAATTAATGCCATTTATTTCGAGCTGCTCAGCGAAATTCTTAGTTTCTGCAATAACGTCCGTTTTGTGGTTTATATACACACCATTCATGTGATGAGGCGTCAATAACGCATGAGTAACTCCATTATGAATCGCAGTTTTAGCCAGGCTTAATGAAATTTCCAAATTCTTCGAACCGTCATCAATGCCTGGCAGAAGATGACAATGCAGATCCACAACAGCCATTATTTTTCTTCCTTTTCATCTGTTTTTCCGTAACCATAGCCATAGCCATAGCCA
>DIDF01000068.1:0-1895 GCA_002418005.1 Lactobacillaceae bacterium UBA5807 | reverse complement strand
CCAAATCTTACTACAAGTACAACTCCATCAACCTTGGCAGTCAACAACTGTGCATCCGTAACAGTTAGCATAGGTGGAACATCAAAGACAACCATATCATAATCTTTTTTTACTTTTTCAATAAAGCTATCCATCCGACGTGAATTTAAAAGTTCTGCAGGATTGGGCGGAACAGGCCCACTACTCAACACAAAAAGATTATCGATAGTACTTTTATGAATAAACTGCTCATACTCGTCTACGCTATTCTGTGTTAAAAGAGTCGTCAAACCTTGTGTATTTTGTAATCCAAACGTTGAGTGTAATGTCGGCCTTCTCAAATCGGCATCTACAAATAACACCCTTCGTCCTTGCTGTGCCCATGTAACAGACACATTCGCCGAAACAGTGGACTTTCCCTCACTGGAATCAGCTGAAGTGAACATAATTGTTCGTATTGATGTGTCAACAGAAGCAAACTCAATATTTGTTCTGATTGTCCGAAATTGTTCAGATACAATCGCCTTTGGGTGCAATGCCGTAATCATTTTCACCCCATTAACCATTGTGTCTTCTGATAATTTACTTTTCCTGCGAAATAATGACATCTTAATTTCCCCTTAAACTCTATTCGACAAATGTTTGGGTTCTCTAACTCTAGAAGATCCTTCAGCCTTAACAGTCTTGTCACCATGGTCGTGGTGATTACCTTCACTGACGCCACGCAAAATACTTAAACGCCCTTGCCCAGAAATCTTGCTGACATGTCCTAAGTTTGTGAGTCCTAATGTATCGGTCAAAAACGTTTCGTCTTTTACCGTTCTGTCGGTTAATTCTCTTAAAAGGGCGTACATTAAACCAACAACTACACCAAGCAAAACACCACCAACAGTTAGTAAGCCTGTTCTCGGCGCCACTTTTCTCTTATTAACTGTCGCCTTTGAAATAATCGTCACATTATTAACAGCCATTATTTTCTTGATTTGAGATTTAAACACCCTTGCACATATATTTGCTACCCGAGCAGCTTCTTCAGGATCTGCCATAGTAACTGTAACCCCAAACACCTGAGAATTTTGTTGATTGGAAATCTTAATTGATTTCTTCAATTGGTCTGCAGAAATATCATAAGTTCTTCCTGAGGACTGCTTAGTCACTGCGGGTTTTGCCGCTTGGACCAGCACTCTTTTACCAGTATAAGTACGCTCGTATTTTGCTTTTACAGCAGGTTTCACAATTTCAGTCGAAGGATTTTTTAATTCATCGCTAACCTTATCAAGAATAACTTGGTTGGTAATGATATCTTTGTACGTAGTAATCATTTGAACATCGGCTTGTTGATCGGCATACTGTGCACCGTTATCTACAGAGTTCGTGTTTTTCCTGCTAACTAATAATTGAGTTTCAGCACTATATTTTGGGGTAATGACAAAAGTTGCCAATGCCCAAGCCCCAATGCCAAAAATAAAACCCCAAATCAAAATCACTAAAATGTGCTTACGAATAATTCCAATCGTTTGGGAAAGGCTAATACTCTGTTCCATTTTCAAAAAATCCCTTCTGTTTGTAAAGGTCCTAAAAAATATAAATCGTAAATGACTCGCACTGGTATATGGTACTATAAAAACACACTAAAGATAATAAACTATCTAGCAAATTAGATGAATATTCATCTAATGACTGGCTTCCGAAATATACGTATAAACATTGTTGCATTATCACCATATGTTGGATTTGGATTGTAGTCAATACGTGAGACAGATTTTAAGAGAGATCAAGAACCGCGTTTAGCTTCCACAGCTCAAATAAATCATTAATTTCGATTAATAACTTATTTGAACCATGGAAAGCATTAAATCATGCGGCCATTTGGTTCGCAATCGTTGTGATTTCAACCTGCAAGGGGGTCTGGTAGC
>DIDF01000036.1 GCA_002418005.1 Lactobacillaceae bacterium UBA5807 | reverse complement strand
TCTTAGCTTTCAAGTTTCAGAATGGTACCTTAAAACGTTGCTTTAGTCAATTATCGGGCTTATGGTCGATTATTTTTTAATTAAATTAATAAGGTGATTTTTTTGGAATCCATTAAAGATATTTGTCAAGCTATCAAAAATGATCCGGCAAATCGTAAATACACTGAAAAAGGAATTGATCCATTATTTCATGTCACTCCAAATGCTAGAATTCTGATTGTTAGCCAGGCTCCTAGTAGAAGAGCTCAGGTAAAAAAGACATACTGGGACGATTTAAGTGGCGATCGGCTTAGAAAGTGGATGGGGATAACCCGCCAACAATTTTATGATTCAGGGAAAATAGCGGTAATGAATTTGGATTTTTACTATCCAGGAAAAGGAAAAAGTGGGGATTTGCCACCCAGAAAAGGATTTGCCAAAAAATGGCACCCGCTTCTTCTTCAAAAAATGCCTCATTTAAAAATTACGTTACTTGTTGGATCATATGCCCAAAAATATTATTTAGGAGATAAATGTTTTAAAACACTAAGTGAAACGGTTCAAAACCATTCAAAATATCTACCAAATTATTTTCCACTGGTGCACCCGTCACCGCTTAACTACGGGTGGATAAAGCACCATCCTTGGTATATGGAAGAAACCATTCCTGAATTACGAGAAATTATTGGTCAAATTTTTTCAGAATAATATTTAAATTTATAGTAATCAAAGGTTTTTTGTTGTTCTAATGGGCTTACCAGAGCTTTAAATGACGGGTATAATTAAACTATAGGAAACTATAGAATTTTACTTGTAAAATTTTCAGGAGGAATTTCATGCAATACTATAAAGACGTAAAAATTGGGAAATCAGATGTTACTTCAACTCCATTAGGTTTAGGCACCAATGCAGTTGGTGGTTACAATTTGTTCCCAAATTTAAATGATGACACTGGTGTTGAAGTCGTTAAAACTGCCCTTGATAATGGCATTAAACTTTTGGATACCGCTTATGTATACGGACTGGGCCATTCTGAGGAATTGATCGGGAAAGCTATCAAGGATTATGACCGTTCGAAATTTGTTATTGCCACGAAGGGTGCTCATGATTTTTCTAGCGGGCACGAAGTAATCAATAATGATCCTGCTTTTTTGACCAAGCAAGTCGATGAAAGCTTAAAGCGATTGGGTACCGATTATATTGATATCTACTATATTCATTTTCCAGATGATAAAACTCCTAAAGCTGAAGCCGTTGGTGCCTTGCAAAAGCTTCGTGAGCAAGGAAAGATAAGGGCAATCGGAGTTTCTAACTTTAGTCTTGATCAAATTAAAGAAGCTAATGCTGATGGCTACGTTGATATTGTCGAAGATCAATATAGCTTGCTCCATCAAGACGATATGGCAGAAATGATGCCATATCTTAAAGAAAATAATATTAGCTTTGTACCATACTTCCCACTTGCTTCAGGTCTTTTGACTGGTAAGTATGATAAAACTGCTACTTTTCCTAAAGATGATATTAGAAGTTCAATGGATGATTTCAAAGAACCAAGATTTTCTAAAGCTCTTGAAGCTATTGATAAAGTTAGAGGGATTGCTTCAAACCATAACGCTACCGTTTCTCAAGTTATCCTGGCATGGTATATGAAGAATCCTGATATCAGTGTTGTCATTCCAGGGGCCAAGAAAGTTGACCAAGTATTGGTTAACTCGCGGGCAATGGAAATCCCACTTCCTGATAAAGAATATCAAGCAATTGATGACGCATTTTCTTACTTTAAGGTTGCCAAAAAGTAGAAATCTTATAATTAAATATAACGAAAAGCGAAATTCCAGGCCGGAATTTCGCTTTTTTATTAATCCTTATTTGTGAATAAAAGGCCGCCATCGCGGCCCTTGTGTGGGAAATGATTTGTAAAACCTAAACTTATCAGTTTATAAACAGGGGATTCAGAAATTGATAAGTAAATTAAATGAATTTTGATGGTCATCTCTGACCGGCTTCATTATAGCATAACCAAAGAGTAATTAATATAATAATTTATTGCTATATTTATTATGAATGAATACTGAAAAGGTTAACTGTTCCAAAATTTTTATAGAATAATTCCTCATAAGTGGTACAATTATTCTTATTAAACGCGAACTATTACTAATTTATCAACATAAAAGTTCGTAAAATTAGGGGGGAGTTTTTCTTGGATAAGTTTTTCCAACTTAAAAAGTCGGGCACCACAGTTAGTACGGAACTGGGAGCCGGCTTAACCACATTTTTTGCATTATCATATGCTTTATTTGTCATCCCAAGAGTATTGGGTGAGGCAGGCATTCCAACTCAGGCCGCTTTTTTGGCGACAATTATTGCGTCTGTTGTTGGGACATTAATCATGGGACTGTTTGCTAATGTTCCCTACGCTTTAGCTCCTGGTATTGGATTGAATGCATTTTTTACATATACCGTTGTTATGAGTTTAGGTTTTTCCTGGCAGCAAGCCTTGGCTTTAGTGTTCTTCTGTGGGTGCATCAACATTTTAATTACCGTAACTAAGATCAGAAAAATGTTGATAACTGCAATTCCGTTAAATCTTCAGTTAGCTATTAGCGGTGGGATTGGTTGTTTTATTGCCTATATTGGGATCAAAAATGCCGGATTCTTGCAGTTTACAAGTGATGCTAACAGTATTTTAAGTGTTAATGGTAAACCATTTTCACCTACTCAGCAGACATTTGCTCATGGAATAAGCACGATTGTTACCGGGGGCGGGATTGTTCCTGCTTTGCAGAATTTTAGCAGTGCAACAATTGTTCTATCATTAATTGGCTTGATTATCACCGTCTTATTACTAGTTAAAAAGGTTCCTGCAGCTCTTTTGATTGGGATTATCTTAACTACTATAATCGGTATTCCAATGGGAGTTACTAATCTTCATTTATCAAGCCAATACTCAGTTGCAGCATCGGTATCCCAACTTAGTACTACCTTTTTAGCAGCATTTTCTCATGAAGGAATGGGGACCTTATTTTCCAACAGTCATCGGATTTTGCTTGTTTTAATGACAATTTTGTCATTTAGTTTATCTGATACGTTTGATTCTCTTGGGACATTTATTGGAACTGGTCGGCAAACCGGTATTTTCTCTGGTAAAAAAGAAATGGAATTAGAAGCACAACCCGGTTTTAAGTCTAAATTGGATAAGGCTTTATTCGCTGATTCAATTGCGACTGGTGTTGGTTCCCTGTTTGGAACTTCCAACATTACAACTTACGTTGAAAGTTCGGCCGGAATCGGTGCCGGTGGTCGAACTGGATTGACTAGTGTTGTGGTTGCAGTATTGTTTGCTTTGAGTACTTTAATTTCACCATTTCTTTCAATTATTCCGACTTCTGCTGTCGCTCCATCGTTAATAATGGTTGGAATTATGATGATGAGTACCTTTAACCAAATTCCTTGGAAGAATTTGGAGGAAGCAATTCCATGTTTTATGGCCTCGATTGTCATGGCGTTTACTTACAACATTACTTACGGAATTGCATTTGGCTTTATTTTCTTTGTTTTAATTAAGGGAGTACTTGGCAAATGGCATGAAATTCATCCTTTGATTTGGATCGTTTCTATTTTGTTTGTAATTAACTTTGCTGTTTTAGCCATTCTTTAATTCTTTTACATTGTTTTACTTCGAATTTACTTAATTTTTACACTAGGTGCTTATTATTAGGGTGAAAACTTGAGTAAGATTGGGGTGACAATAATGATCAATGTCCGTCATTTAAATAAAATCTCTAATAAAAAGAAAATATTAAATGATATTTCTCTGAACATTTACCCTGGTGAAGTAACTGCCTTGGTGGGTGATCTTGATTCTGGAAATATTGAGTTGTTAAAAAGCTTGGATCAAGCCACTAGTGATAATAAGGGTCATGTTTGGTTGGACGGCGAAGATATTCGTTACCTTAATAAGTATGAAAAAGCCGATTTTCAAAGTCACGTTGGTGTTATTTCAACTCAAAACAATTTGAACCCAAAACATTCTTTAATCGAAAATCTTTTACATGATAAGTGGTATAAAAATTTATCATTACGAGATGTCCTATGGGTTTATCCGGAAGGCCAAAAAAAATTAAGTATACAACTTCTGGCAAAGGTCAATTTAAAGTCTCATTTCAATGAATCAGTCAGCGACTTAAATACAAGAAGGATTGAAAGGTTCAAGCTGGCTAAGGTTTTATATGATCAGCCTTCGTTAGTTCTTTGTTACGAGCCGGTTTTTGATGAGGCCCCGGCAACAACGTTTTTGATTATGGATACTTTAAAAACATATGCTAGTAAACAAAATGCGAGTGTTGTTATTGCTTCCACCAACAGTGAAGTAATGCGTCAATACGCTGATCATTTAATTGTGATGAGAAATGGTCGGGTAATTGCCGATGAATCTACAAAACATGCTGATTCGAGGATCTTTTCTGTAAATCACGACCGACCAGTTGCAAATGCCTGATTTTAAAATAAAAATTTCAATACTGTTATATAATTATTAGAGAGTCCAATTAGGGCTCTCTTTTGTTGTTAATTTATCGTTTTTTCTGTGGTAATCTATGTTTATCAGGTGTTAACGGAGGCTTATTATGGCAAATGGTTTACTAATTGTTAATTTAGGATCACCAGCTTCACCTTCAACCAAAGACGTTCGAAGCTATTTGAAGGAATTTTTAAGTGATCAAAACGTGATTACGATGCCGAAAATTTTTTGGCAGCCAATTTTACGTGGATTTATTCTCCCCTTGAGATCTTGGCGATCAGCAACTTTTTATAAACATTCCTGGACCAAGGCGGGATCTCCCTTAATTGCATATACCCAAATTACTAGGGATCGTTTGCAAGAGATTCTTCCTAATTGGGATGTTCAAATGGCAATGAATTATGGTGGCCAATTTGAAATTGAGACCACTTTAAAAAAGATGAAAGCAAATGGTGATACACAGATTGTAGTGATTTCTCTTTTTCCAAATTACACCCAAAGCACAACGAAAACGATTATTGATAAAGTAAATGCTTCTGGAGTTAAAGCATACATAATTCGGGATTTTTATAAACTGCCAAAGTTTAGTGAACTTCAAGCCAGAAATATTGATCAAGCTTATCAAAAGGGGGATTTCGATAAAGTGATTATCAGCTATCACGGAATTCCCTCGGCGATGGTTCGAAATGGTGATCCTTATAAGGATGAGACTGAAGAAACGACATCATTAATAAAATCAAAGCTTAAAATAGTTCCTAAAGAAGATGTTGAGATGTGTTATCAATCCAAATTTGGACCAGCACCTTGGCTAAAGCCTTACTTAAAAAATCGGTTAATGGAACTTGCTCAATTGGGCAAGAGAAACGTTTTGGTTGCCATGCCCTCTTTTGTGACAGATTGCTTGGAGACTTTGGAAGAAAATAACGTTCAAAATTACCAATCTTTTAGAGAAAATGGCGGTAATAAATTTGAAACGGTCCGACCTTTTAATGGGGATCCAGAATTCTGTCAGATGTTGGCAGATATGGCAGTCACAAAAATAAAATCTGAAGAGAAGTGAACTATATGAGTCTTTATGATAAAGATCGTCTGGCTCACCAGCAAAAAAAGAAAAGTTTGGATGAAATTGCTGAAAGTGTCAAGGTTCCTAGTATATATGAAGCCTCGTTTTTCCAAAAATTCTTGGCATATAGTGGTCCAGGGGCTTTAGTGGCCGTTGGTTACATGGACCCGGGTAATTGGTTGACGGCCTTAGAAGGTGGCAGTGAATTTAGATTTGAGCTATTATCTGTCCTTTTGATGTCTATTTTGGTCGCAATGTTTATGCAGACTTTGTCAATCAAACTGGGAGTGGTTTCGCGAATGGACCTGGCGCAGGCAATTTCGGGATTGGTGCCAAAATGGGGTAGATATACCCTATGGATTTTAAATGAAGAAGCGATGATGGCCACTGATATGACAGGAGTTGTTGGAACTGCAATTTCGCTTAAATTACTGTTTGGGCTGCCATTAATGTGGGGCATGTTAGCAACCATTGCAGATGTTTTAATTGTTCTGCTTTTTATAAGGTTTGGCATTCGGCGAATTGAATTTATTGTCTTAGGTTCAATTTTGGTCGTTGGCATTATTTTTGGAATCGAAGTTTTTCGAGCAACTCCGCCAATCATTCAAATTGCGGAAGGATTAATTCCTAGTAGTCAAATTTTTACTAATCATTCGATGCTTTTGATCAGTTTAGGAATCATGGGAGCGACAATCATGCCCCATAATATTTACCTGCATTCTTCTTTGGCTCAAAGTAGAAAGTATGACTGGCATATTCCTGCTTAAGTTAATGAAGCTTTGAGATTTGGTAAATGGGATTCCAATGTTCATTTATTTGCAGCATTTTTGATCAATGCCTTACTTTTAGTTTTAGGTGGAACCCTATTTTATAATGGCGGGCATGTTTCAGCATTTATTGGTGTTTATAATGGTTTAAAAGATCCTTCAGTAGTTGGAAATTTGGCCAGTCCAATTATGAGTACTTTGTTTGCCTTTGCTCTTTTAATTACCGGTTTAATTTCATCAATTGCAAGTACTTTAGCTGGGCAAATCGTCATGGAAGGATATCTTAATATTCGTCTTCCTTTGTGGGTAAGACGGCTATTAACCAGATTTGTTACATTAATTCCGATTATGCTTATTGGTTTTTTAATTGGATTTTCGGAGCATAATTTTGAACAGGTCATTGTTTATTACCAGGTTTCTTTAAGTATTGCGCTGCCGATGACGCTTTTTCCACTTGTCTTTTTGACTAGCAGAAAAGATGTCCTTCATGAGCATGTAAATAAGCCTTGGGTGACTATTCTGGGGTATTTCCTTTGTTCAGTAATCACTGTGTTAAATATTCAACTGATCATTTCAACATTTCAGTAAAGGGGGATTTTAGATTGAAAATATTGGGAATTTTAGGTTCTCATAAGAAAACGGGTGTCACTGCCAAAATGCTTAACGAGGTTTTAGATTCCGTTAAGGCACCCAATAAAAAAGAAGTTATTTACTTAGAAGATTATCCATTTAAACCGGATACAGATGATAAAAAAGATCCAGTATTGGACCAGCTAGAACAAAAAATGCTTGATGCAGATGTCTGGGTTATCGCTGCGCCAACGTATTGGGGCGGATTAGCTGGCAAGTTAAAAGACTTTTTCGACTGCATGCGAGAACGAATGGTTCGAATTGATCATATTGGCGAAACTCACCCTGATAAATTCAGAAATAAACATTATCTCAGTATCACCGATTGTTACACTGGAACTTTTGAAAATTGGGTTACCGGAGTTACCGACCAAAGCTTTAGAACAATCGATAAGGTAATGTCAGCCGCAGGAGTGATTAAAATTCACGAACTGGTTTTACCAAATACGTATGGAATGAAAGATCTTCCGGAGGCTAAGAAACAATTAGCTCGCCGATGGGGTGAAAAGCTCAATCACGAAATTAAAAGGGATGATAGTACTTTGAAGAGATACATTGAATTATTCTTTATGGTCGCTTTTATGGCCTTACTTACTATGGGTATTCAGTTTTTTATGGGAATTATTTCTGGCGCAAATTTCTGGCCGCTCTATGGTTCATTCGTAGTTATTTTTTATGTTTTGCTGGGATGTATTCTTCATTTCTTCACTGTTGTTAAACATCGAAGAAGATAGTGGTGGGTTGAATTTCCTCTAAGAATTCGGTTTCGAGTAACTGAATTTTTGGAGGATTTTTTATTTGCTTTTCAGTTTAGTTCCCTAGTGTCAAGTTCAATATTTAATTGAATTCCTTTCATTAAGCGAATTTGGGCTTCACAATCTTGATAAAAATAAGGCGTTTTGTTTGGTTAAATTTATCCCAGCCTTTATAATATGGTTATATTAGAAAGCGCTTACAGAAAGGAATGATATCTATGAAGATCGAAAATGTCACAGTTGCCGGAAGTGGAGTATTGGGCAGTCAAATTGCATTTCACTCAGCTTTTAATGGTTTTAAAGTTACAGTTTATGATATTAGTAAAGAAGCTGTTGAAAAGGCAGAAGATCGGATCAAATCTTTGAAGCCATATTATGAAAGAGACGTTAATGCTACCGAAGAACAATTTGATGCTGGATTAAATAACTTAACTTATACAGATGATTTGGCTGCAGCAGTCAAAAATGCTGATATCGTTATTGAAGCCATTCCGGAACGACCAGACATTAAAAGAGACTTTTACCACAAAATAGCGACTCTTGCTCCAAAGGATGCTATTTTTGCAAGCAACTCATCCACTCTTGTTCCCAGTATGTTTGCCGCTGATACTGGTAGACCGAAACAATTCTTAAATTTGCATTTTGCCAACCAAGTTTGGTTGAATAATACCGCTGAGGTTATGGGTTCTCCTCAAACCGATCCAGGAATTTATCAACAAGTAGTCCACTTTGCCAGAGATATTGGGATGATTCCGATTCAACTTAAAAAAGAGCAGCCGGGTTACATTTTGAACTCGCTTTTGATACCGCTGCTTAATGCCGGTCAAAGTCTTTGGGTTAAAGGCGTGGCTGATCCGCAGTTGATTGATAAGACCTGGATGCTGGCAACCGGAGCGCCAATGGGTCCATTTGCTATTTTGGATGTTGTTGGATTAAGAACTGCCTACAATATTACTGCAACGCAAGCAGCTCAGTCTGGTAGCAAAGAATTAAAAGAAATTGCCGATAAAACTAAGGAACTTTTGGATGAAGGGAAATTGGGAAGGGAATCAGGTGAAGGTTTCTATAAGTATCCAAACCCAGCTTTTCAAGACCCAGATTTTCTGAAAGCATAACACGATAGTTTTGAAGATTCGCTTCAAATAACGTGAAACGAGTCTTTTTTATGTTTTCAAGAATTAGAATAATATTCTTATTTGATTTGGTAAAAATTTATCTGATAAATTTTGAAATTGACTTAGTATTTTTGATACCTGATATATAAGTCTTTCAAGCTTACTTTTTTGAATGATTTTAATTAAATATTTTCAAAAAATAATACTGAGCATGATCAAGGACCAAATTTCTCATCTTTTTCAGAAGAAATTTTCAAAATGTAAATCCTGTTAAACCAGTATTTTGAGTACTTTTTAAAAAAATAGTTAAAAATATCAAGATTATTTTCCTCATTTATTTAAAAAGTTTGTGAAACTTGGCTTTTAGTTGATTTATCCGGATAAATATACTAGGATTAATCCATACGTTTTTGGGAAATGAAAGCGTTATCGTCAAATTGCTTTAATACCAGTTGATAAAGCTTATTTATTTATAAGTTAATGTAAGCGATTTATTAGCTATTTATAATGTTTTAGTAACTTAGTGGTTAGATTAGGAGTATCAGTTTATGGATAAAGTTGCAGTTAGTGAGAAGAGAATTCCTAGTTGGTTCATTTATTTCTTTGGATCTTTTGGCGGAATTTTATTTGGATATGATATTGGAGTAATGACGGGAGCACTTCCGTTTCTTCAAATAGACTGGGGACTCCAAAATGCGGCGGGCACTACTGGCTGGATTACTTCAGCGGTGATGTTTGGGGCAATTTTTGGCGGTGCAATTGCTGGGCAGCTTTCAGACAAACTTGGCAGAAGAAAAATGATTTTATATGCTGCGATCGTTTTTGAGATTGGGTCACTGCTTTCGGGCTTAGCTCCAAATAATGGGGCAAGTTATCTTATCGTTGTTAGAATATTCTTGGGGCTTGCAGTTGGTGCTTCATCCGCTTTGGTTCCTGCATATATGTCCGAAATGGCTCCAGCTAAAATGCGTGGTCGTTTAACTGGATTAAACCAAACGATGATTGTTTCAGGAATGTTGATTTCTTATGTTATCGATTTTCTGTTAAAGGGGCTTCCGCAAACTTGGGCTTGGCGTTTAATGCTGGGCTTGGCTGCGGTTCCTGCTTTGATTCTATTTTTGGGAGTGTTAAAACTTCCTGAATCCCCTCGGTTTTTAATTAAGAGTGGCAAAGATGAACAAGCTCGCAATGTCCTTAGTTTTATCAGAACTGATCCAGTTGAAATCGATAATGAATTAAGCGACATTAAAGAAACTGCCAAACAGGAAAAAAAGGCTGCTAAAACCACAAACTGGGCCAGCCTTTTCAGTTCAAAATATCGTTATTTAGTAATTGCTGGTGTTGGGATTGCCGCTTTTCAACAATTTCAAGGAGCCAACGCAATTTTCTATTACATTCCGCTGATCGTTCAAAAAGCTACTGGCCATGCGGCAGCTTCCGCTTTAATGTGGCCGATTATTCAAGTAATCTTACTGGTTGTTGGTTCATTGTTTTATATTGTCATTGCAGAAAAAGTGAACCGACGAACCTTGATTATCGTTGGTGGTACCGGAATGGCTCTTTCGTTTCTGCTGCCAGCCGTCATTAACTTTTTGGTTCCAAACGCTAATCCGCTGATGATCGTCTTCTTCTTAAGTGTTTTTGTTGGCTTTTATTCGTTTACATGGGCTCCTTTGACCTGGGTAATTATTGGGGAAATTTTCCCCTTAGCAGTAAGGGGAAGGGCAGCCGGACTTGCTTCTTCGGTTAACTGGGTAGGATCTTGGTTAGTTGGCTTATTATTCCCTGTCATGACTGCTCATATGCCTCAAGAAATGGTATTTGCCATATTTGGTATTATTTGTGTTTTGGGAGTATTGTTTGTTTTAACTAAAGTTCCTGAAACCCGTGGCAAATCCCTTGAAGAAATTGAAGAATTAGGCACTAATCATAAGTAATACAAAATTAATTTACTAGGGTCCGTCTTAAA
>DIDF01000083.1 GCA_002418005.1 Lactobacillaceae bacterium UBA5807 | reverse complement strand
GCATCATTAACACCATCGCCAGTCATCGCGACAACTTTGCCTTTCTTCTGCCAAGCTTTTACAATTCGCACTTTATGTTCAGGAGCAACTCTGGCATAAACTACTGTATTTTCAACTTTGTTATCAAATTCTTTATCGGACATTTCATCAAGCTGAGACCCATTTAAGATCTGATTTTCCTCTGGATTACCATTGTGATCAATAATTCCCAATCGACTAGCGATTGCTTGGGCAGTATCCTTGTGGTCGCCAGTAATCATAATGGACTTAATGCCGGCAGACTTGGCCTCTGCGACACTTTGGGCTGCCTCAGGTCTTTCAGGATCAATCATTCCAATTAAGCCAACAAACACTAAATTCTTTTCTTGTGACTCACTGGATAAATCTTCTGGGACTTCATTAACATATCGAAAAGCAAACCCAAGAACTCTCAAAGCCTGGGTTGCAAGTTGATGGTTAACTTCAGCAACTTTTTTGCGATCAATTTCAGTTATATCTCTGACTTTTCCATGATCCAACACATGGGTTACCCGCTGCATTATTTGATCCGGAGCCCCTTTTGTCGTCATGAGAATCTTACCGTTTTCAAACTGATTAAAAGTGGACATTAATTTTCGTTCAGAATCAAA
Source organism: Lactobacillaceae bacterium UBA5807 (assembly GCA_002418005.1). Classification (GTDB taxonomy): domain Bacteria; phylum Bacillota; class Bacilli; order Lactobacillales; family Lactobacillaceae; genus Lentilactobacillus. Next base: position 10,040 of record DIDF01000083.1, on the reverse strand, counting down.
CGGAATTTCTGCTAGCCGGGGATGATCCTGAATAAACTTTTGGACTGGCAAATCTCTTTTTTGATAAAAAGAAACCAGGGCCGTCTCGGTAGGGTCACCACCTAATTTATTTTCCGCTAAAAATTTAGTGTCATTATTAAGCAGCATGATTTGGGCAAGTGGGCTATTCAAATCAATTTTGCTATTTGAGGAATCTTCAAGCTGACCATTAATAAAGACTTGTTCAACTGTCATTTTGTTTTGCGTAAGAGTACCAGTTTTATCTGATGCGATAATATCAGTACTGCCTAAAGTTTCAACTGCTGGCAGTTTTCTGATCAAAGCCCTTCTTTTTGCCATTTGTTGAGTTCCTAAAGCCAAGGTAACTGTGACAATTGCTGGCATTCCTTCAGGAATAGCGGCTACAGCTAAAGAAATAGCGGTTAACAACATGTTAATCAAGCTTTCGCTGCCACGCCATAATCCCACTACAAAAACGATCACAGCGATAATCAAAATTAAATAAGTGAGAACCTTACCTAATTGCTTTAAATTCTCTTGAAGCGGGGTTGTCGAAACTTCGGTAGTATTCAGCATATGAGCAATCTTACCAACTTCAGTGTCCATTCCTGTGCCAACAACCACTCCGGTTCCCCTTCCTGAAGTAACATTGCTGTTCATAAAGCCAAGATTTTTCCGATCTCCTAAAGGAAGGTCAACTTCATCAATAATATCAACTTTTTTATTAACAGGAACTGATTCACCAGTAAGAGCAGATTCCTCTATTTTCAAAGCATTTGCTTCGGTTAAGCGAATATCTGCAGGAACAACATCGCCGGCTTCTAAGAGGACGATATCTCCTGGAACAATGTCCTCGCTTTTGACTGACTCACTAACTCCATTTCTCAAAACCGTTGCCATTGGCGCTGCCATTTTTTTAAGCGAATCAATTGCATTCTCCGCTTTGGATTCCTGAAAGACACCAAAAACGGCATTTAAAATTACTACCGCCAAGATGATCACCGCATCAACATGTTCGCCAGCAATTCCAGCAATAATCGCGGCGACAATTAAAATGATAATCATTAAATCCTTAAACTGGGCAAGAAATTTTTCTAACAAGGTAGTTTTGCGTGTTGCTTGTAATTTATTTAAGCCGTATTCGTCTTGACGTTTTTTAACCTCAGAGTCAGACAAACCTTTTGAACTAGAATCCATTTGTTTCATAACTTGATCAACCGACTGCTGATAAAAATGCTGTTTATTTTCTGCCATCCATTTCATTCCTCCAATGCTTTTAAAATAAAGAAAAAGAGACTCAAAGATTCCCAAAAGAATCTCCAAGTCTCACCCTTTAAGATATCCCGGAAATCACTGATTTCAAGTTGACGAGATTATCACAATTACTAATTGTTAGGTTACTCCCTTTATTACATTCGATTATACAGATTTCTAATTAATATGTCACTTTATAGCTATTTCCAAAAGTCATCGTAAACATTAATGGGCGTGTGACGCTTATGTTCCGTCTTTTGATACCAGCCTTCAATTGTTTGAGCTGACTTCTCAGAAATATCTTTACCTTCCAGGTAATCGTCAATATCTTTATAAGTTACGCCTAAAGCAACTTCATCAGGCAAACCTGGTTGATTATCTTCCAAGTCGGCAGTTGGAACTTTTTTATACAAATGTTCAGGTGCTCCAAGTTCTTCTAACATCTGTTTGCCTTGGCGCTTATCTAAACGCCAAAGTGGTGTAATATCAGTCGCACCGTCGCCATACTTTGTAAAAAAGCCGGTAACTGCTTCGGCTGCATGATCTGTGCCAACCACGGCCCCGCTAGTTTGGCCAGCAATTGCGTACTGAGCAATCATTCGCTGACGAGCTTTAATGTTTCCCTTATTAAAATCACTAATGGTGATGCCATTATTTTCAACGGACTTAACAGTTGCATCTGTAGCTTCTTTGATGTCGACACGAAAAGTTCGGTCCGCTTTCATGAAATCAATTGCTTCTAGAGCATCAGATTCATCTTCTTGAACACCATAAGGAAGACGAACAGCAATAAACCGATAGTCATCGTCCTTGGTCTCTTTTCTTAATTCAGAAACAGCAATCTCAGATAACTTGCCGGCCAAAGTAGAATCTTGGCCACCAGATATACCCAACACCAAAGTTTTTAAAAAGGGATATTTCTTTAAATAGCTCTTGAGAAAGTTAACACTTACTCGAATTTCTTCTTTAGGATCAATTTTAGGTTTTACTTTTAAGGCTGCGATTATTTCTTTTTGTTTTTCACGCATAACAAATACCTCGGTTAATACTTTAATTTTTGAACATAATTATGAACTTTTTCAATAATTTCCCGTTTGTTATCCCAGCATTCTTTGGAAAGATCAACCGGATAATCTTCTGGATTTAATAAACGCTTATATTCTGGCCATAGTGATCCAATGGATAATTTGGCAAACTTTTGAATTTCCTTTAAGTTTGGTTGCTTATAAACTAACTTACCGTTTTTAAAAATGTCTTGAAGCACCGGTCGAGAATCAAAATCCGAAACCGTCTTGTTTATATAAGTATAGGCTGGATGGAACATGTAGATAGAACTTTGTTTTCGCGGATCTTCATCAGATAAAGTAATATAATCACCTTCTGATTTTCCATCTTTAGAATCGGTGATTCGCCAAACTTGTTTTTTACCAGGAGTAGAAATCTTTTCGACGTTATTGGAAATTTTTATGGTATCTTCCATTTTTCCATCACTATTCTCTACAGCAACCATCTTGTAGACAGCCCCTAAAGCAGGCTGATCAAAGGCAGTAATAACTTTCGTACCCACTCCCCAAATATCAATCTTGGCATGTTGCATTTTTAAACTGCTAATTGTTGTTTCATCCAGATCATTTGAGGCATATACATTAGCGTTAGGATAGCCTCCCGCATCAAGTAGTTCTCGCACTCGTTTTGAAAGATAAGCCATATCGCCGGAGTCGATTCGGACCCCTTGAAAATTAATCTTATCACCAAATTCGTTGGCAACTTTAATGGCACTGGGAACGCCACTTTTTAAAGTATTGTAAGTGTCTACTAAGAAAACACAATCATGGTGAGTCTGAGCATATGCCTTAAAAGCATCATAATCATTACCAAATGTTTCCACTAATGAATGAGCATGGGTTCCGCTAATCGGGATCCCAAACATTTTGCCTGCCAAAACATTAGAAGTGGAGTCAAAGCCACCGATAACAGCAGCCCTGGTTCCCCAAAGAGCTGCGTCGACTTCTTGAGCCCTTCTTGATCCAAACTCCATTAAAGGATCATCTCCACAGGCCATTCTAACCCTTGAAGCTTTAGTGGCAATCAAAGTTTGGAAATTAACCATGTTTAGAATGGCTGTTTCAATTAACTGGCATTCTGCCAAAGTGCCTTCGACTTGAAGAATTGGTTCATTAGCGAAAACCAAATCTCCTTCAAGAGTTGACTTAATGGATCCTTTAAATTTAAAATTGCTTAAATAATTATAAAAAGCATCTGAATAATCAGTTACACTCTTAAGATAGTCAATATCCTCAGTATTAAAATTAAGCGATTGAATATACCTAATAACATGTTCAAGCCCGGCAAAGACGGCATACCCATTTCCAAAGGGTAATTTGCGGAAGAAAACTTCAAATACTGCGTGTCGATCCTGGATACCCTTTTCAAAATATGTTGACATCATATTTATCTCATAAAAATCGGTGTGCAAACTTAAATTCCTGTTCTCCACTGGCATAGTAAAATTAATGTCCTCCTAATGTAATAAGCCTAATATTTTTGAGATATAATTAGGTAAATTGTATCATCAATTCCGCAATTGTACTAAAAAACTTATTTTACAATAAATCAAAGGTGGTTTTTCGATGAGTCCCAAAAACCAAGTTAATGTCCTTGGTATCCCCTTCATAAACAAAAACAAAAACGAAGTCGAATCGATAATTAAAACAAAAATCTTAAAAAAACAAAACACTTTTGTCATCACAGCAAACCCTGAAATTGTTATGTATGCCAAACAGCACCCTGAATATCAAAAAGTTGTCCTTTCCGCGGACTTTGTAGTCCCAGATGGAATTGGAATTATAATGGGCGCCAAAATCTTAAATCACCCTTTAAAAGAACGGGTAACAGGCTACGACCTGTTTATTGATTTGTTATCTTGGGGTAACCAGAATAGTAAAAAGGCCTTTTTTGTTGGCGCCAAACCGAACGTAATAAAAGACTTACAAGAAAAAATCAAAAACACCTTTCCTAAATTAATTATTTCCGGTGCGTATGATGGCTATTTTAGAGATGATAAAAAAATTCGTTCTGAAATTCAGCGAACCCAGCCAGATATGATTTTTGTTGCAACTGGATATCCGAAACAAGAAGAATTCATTTACAAAAACCGACAATTATCAAATGGCTTTTGGATTGGAGTTGGTGGGTCTTTTGATGTCTTTTCAGGCTCAGTGAAGCGAGCACCAAGATTTTGGCAGCAAGCCCACTTGGAATGGCTGTATCGAGCAATTAAGCAGCCTAGCCGTTACAAACGCTTGTTAATTCTCCCTAAATATCTCCTGGAAGTTTGGCATCAAAAGAAATAGGAACTTACTAATCAAAAATTACTAGTAAATTTTGATTAGTAAGTTCCTTTTATTCCTTTTCAAGATAAAATTCAAACCTATCGCCAACATATTGAGTTCTAACGTATTCAAATGGTCGACCATCTTGAAGATAGGTTATCTGTCTTAACCTTAAAATTGCATCCCCGCGTTTGATTCCTAAATATTCGGCAATCCTTTCAGAAGCATTCATGGCTGAAACAGTTTGTTGAGCTTTGCCCAGACGCAAGCCTTTTTTTCGCTCCAAGGTTCTGTAAAGTGAACTAGTTACTTCTGACTTCTCTAAGCCACTAACAATATCCTCCGGCACAGTTGCTACTTCAAAACAAATTGGAACTTCATCACCGTATCTAACTCTTTCCATTCGTAAAACGGTTTGACTTTCGTCGATTTTTAATTTTTCCATTTCACTTAAAGAAGGCTCCATTGTGTGATAAGTAATAACTTTGCTAGAAGGAGTTTTGCCTTGGGCTAGCATTAAGTCAGTGAAGCCAGTGACCCCAGACATTTTTTCTTGAACCTTCTGATTGGCAACAAAAGTTCCTGAGCCTACCCTCCGCTCGAGGATTCCTTCATCAACCAAAGTTTGGATTGCTTGGCGTAAAGTCATTCGACTAACCCCAAATTGAGTGGATAATTCTCTTTCTGAAGGAATCCGGTCGCCAATCTTCCACCTATTTGCTTCAATGTTTCTTTTAATGTCATTGTGAATTTGAATATAAATTGGTAAATTGGCCATAATTGACCCTCCAAATCATGCCAAATTTTATTTTCCTGTCGACTTCTTAATTGTTGCATCAATTCCTTTAACAACAGAATTCAACATTCCTGCTTGCTCCATTGCTAATATTCCCTCGATTGTGTCACCACCAGGCGAGCAAACTGTATCAATCATATCAGCCGGAGTTTTCTTTGATTTAAGTAAAGAGATCGCCGAGCCAAGTGTCGTTTGAGCGGCAATATTTGTGGCATCTTTTTTACTAAATCCATACTTAACGCCGGCACGACTCAAACAATCAATAAACAGGTCAACGTATGCTACTGCACTTCCAGAAATAGCACTGAAGTTAGCAAACTTATCTTCTGGCAAATTTAATACAACTCCAGTAGCTTCAAAAATATTTAAAGCAGTCTTTTTTTGTTCACCAACCAAGTTTTCATTAGCCGCAACCGCAGTCATTCCCTGTCCAAATTCAGAATTCACGTTAGGTAAGCACCTTAAAATTGGCAGGTTGTAATCAGTAAGTTCTTCTAATCTAGCCAGGGAAATTCCTGACGCAATCGAAAGAAGGACTTTTCGATTCAAAGACGTTCGGACTTCTTCTAAAACTGGTTTAACAACGGCGGGAATCACCGCCAGAATAATATAATCACTTTTTTGAACTAATTCAGTGTTTGAACTGGCAGAAGTTAAATCAAATTTTTTTGCGTAATTTTCATAATTATCTTTGTGAGCACTATGTACCAAAATATCCTCTGAAGAAATAAACTTGGAATTCAATAACCCTTGGATAATTGCTTTAGCCATTGCTCCTACGCCAATAAAGCCAATTTTCATTTTGATCACCTATCTTTTAAAGTTATCTAGGCCAATTTGCACCTTACATCGACTTTATATTAATCATTAGGAATTTGCAACTATCATTAAAAAAAGACTCAACTTCAAATGAAGTTGAGTCTTTTGAGTTGGGCTAGCTGGGTTCGAACCAGCGCATCTCGGGATCAAAACCCGATGCCTTACCACTTGGCTATAGCCCAATAATAAAAATGGAGGGGAGTGGATTCGAACCACCGAACCCGAAGGAGCGGATTTACAGTCCGCCGCGTTTAGCCAGACTTCGCTACCCCTCCAAAACCTTGTTGTTCCGACTGAACCAACGAATATAATAATACAAAAATTTGGGTTTGCAGTCAAGCTAAATTTCAGAATACTTCAAAAACTTTGAGCTGCTTTATCCATTCAGCCATAAAATTATCTGTCTGCCACTCATTATGGTAATGAAGGTTATTATATCCTACCGCGCCGTTATAATACCAAGTTTGTTCTATTTTTACCGGCGGTTGGTGCTTATGGATATGACCGAATAAAACTTTATCAACTTTAAAATCGTTGATGACCTTTTCAAAATTAGCGCTTCCCATCATCGCATTAGCCATATTCCAAAAACGAAAATCATCGGTGTAACGAATAAAGTAGCTATTTGGCACAAAATGGGTCATTACAATTGGGTTTTTAGCCACCTTTCTTGCAACTTTTAGTTGGTCAGTTAGCTGGCTAATAACCCGTTTTTCTCTTTGCTTATCAGACACTGGCTGTTTAATTAAACCATCAATCCAAAAAGCATTTTTCCATTGTTCAAACGCTTGATCAGTTTTTTTACATTACTGGCAAAAGAATAATCATACCAACCATTGATTCCAATTATCCGATAATTCGTATCCACAACATCTAAAAATTTATTATTGAGGTAACCAGGCCAATTTCCATCTTCAAGTTGCTGATAAGTTACATTTTTTAGCATATCATGGTTGCCAGCGATAAAGGCAAACTTAATGTCTTCTAGTGAATCTCTTAAAGTTTCGGTATATTTTAAGGTCTTACTAAAGTCATTAAAAAAATCTCCAGCATTGAGATAATACTGAATTCCCAATTTTTTTAGATACTCCACTTGTTGGGGAATTATTTCTGCAGTATCAATTTTATTAATATCAAAGTGATTATCACTTGATAACGCTATTTTTACCATATTTGCTCCTAAAAAAGTGTGTTATCTTAACTCAATTAAGATAACACACTTCAATCAATAAGGTTTAAATTTAGTTAACGCCTTCCATAAGACGTTTAAGTGGTTTGATAAGGAATGCCAAAATAATTCCTGCAACAATTGAAGCAGCCCCAACGATTGCAAAATAACGAATCTCATTTGCTGGAGTATAGAATTTAACAATCTGAGCATTAACCGCCTGCCCAGCAGCATCAGTTAAGAACCAAAGACTCATCATTTGTGACTGAAAAGCATGAGGAGCTAATTTGGTTGTAACTGATAAACCAATAGGTGAAATTAACATTTCTGCAATTTCAATAATTGCCCAGCTTCCAACTAACCAAAGTGGACTGACTTGAGCGTTTGGCCCAAATAGACTTACCGGAATTACCATGAACAGATAGGAAAGTCCAGCAACAACCATTCCAGTCGAAAACTTAGTAGGTGAACTGGGTTGTCTTTTGCCAAGTCTTGTCCATAACCAAGCAAATGGCACCGTATAAAGCATTATAAATAATGGATTCAAGGATTGATACATGCCAGCTTGAATAGTCAAACCAAAAATATGATTATCAGTTTGAGTTTCGGCGAATAAAGCCAAAACAACTGAACCTTGCTCCTCAATTCCCCAGAAAATTGCTGCTGCAATAAACAGTGGAATATAGGCAATAACTCGAGAACGATCCTTTTTGGTGATTTTTTCGCTTGAAATAATAACAATGAAATAAACCACAGGTGTTACTAAAACAATCAGCGTTAGTAAATTAATGAAGTTAAGGATATTTAATGCACCCATGACCTTCATCAATAAGAGTACCAAAATAAATACGATTATTCCGGCACCAACTCTTAGGGAAAGCTTTTTAATATCGGCAGGTTCAATTGGATCACTGGGATAGAGACTTGTACTTGGTAAATGCTTTTTGCCACCAAGAACATATTGCAACAATCCAAAGAACATTCCGATAGCAGCTAATGAAAAGCCTAAATGGAAGTTATAGCTTAATCCCAACCAGCTGACAAGAATAGGTGAGATGAAAGATCCTAAATTAATGCCAAAAACAAAGATAGTAAAACCGGCGTCCCGTCGATCATCTTTTTCGCTATATAAGCCACCAACCATGTCTGAAACATTTGGTTTTAATAGTCCAGTACCAGCAACAATTAAAACAATTGAAACAAACAAGGCCCATTTACCAAAAGGGACCGACAAAGCAATGTGACCAAACATAATCAAAACACCGCCATAAAAGACAGTCTTTCTAGCTCCCCAAACTCGATCACTTAAAAACCCGCCAACAACGCCAGATAGATATACTAAAGATCCGTAAATTGACATAATTGACATAGCAGTAATCTTGTTAAAGCCAAGACCACCACGAGTAATGCTAAAGTACATATAGAAAAGCAGAATTGCTCTCATGCCATAATATGAGAAACGTTCCCACATTTCTGTGAAGAATAACGTTGACAAACCCCAAGGCTGACCAAAGAAAGAAGCATCTTGCTGTCTTTCTTTATCAGACTGAACTTGGTTTTTCATGAAAAAACCTCCAGATTCAACCAATTTAATAAAAATTTTAGGCCAAATTAAATTTAAGATATCCCTATAAAACTAATCATACCAAACAATTATATTCTCCTGACCGCCTTTATTCAACCGTCAAATAGGTTCTAGATAACACAAAAACAACAGTGAAATTTTTATTTCACTGTTGTTTAAGTACGAAAACATCATCTTAAATAATTTTAGAAAATTAAATTATTTCACATTACTTGTTGCTCGGGGAATAATCCCATAATAAATTTAACTAATTTTTCCCCGTTTGCCCAACCATAAACTTCGTCAGGAATATTTTTTACTTCTGTACTACCTTTTAAAAACTTAACTGCATTATCGGGATATGTAGCTTGAGGTGCCAGTAAGACCAAATCAATATTATTTTTTAAGTCTTCTGACATATGTTCAAAATCTGATGGAATAATATCAAATTCTGTGTGGTAAAGTTCGATGAAGGATTGCGCGGCTGTAACTAAAAAAGTGCTGTTTTTTTTATCTTCACAGACCAAAAGGATTCTTTTCATTTTGCTGATCTCCTTTAAACAATTTATATGTATACCATATCATATTATTAGCTATACCACAACAAACTTTTTTAGTCCCAATCATCGAGACATTTGCCTATTTAGTAGATTAGTTTAATATATCAATGATGTATACCAATTACGATGGAATCAGTATACCAATATTTATCTTTGTTAAAATAATAATTAAGCTAATAAAAAAGACACACTCAATAAAGAATGTGCCAGAAAAACGACCGGACAATAATGCGAAACAAAAAATAATGTTTATATAGTTACAACATTAGAGCGACCATTTTTATACGAATATATTATCACCTTATATTTTTATATCAAAAATAATGTTCTTTTATATTTATAAAAAGGGAGACTTCATTACAATAATGAAGTCTCCTATTCATGCCGTGTGCAGGAGTCGAACCTGTGACCCTCGGTTTACGATACCGATGCTCTACCAGCTGAGCTAACGCGGCAAATAATAACTAATACACAAAAGTGCTAACTTTTGCGTTAGCACTAAATCTGGCATTATTTATTAGCTCCGGCAGGCGGGCTGGAACCGTCG
>DIDF01000052.1 GCA_002418005.1 Lactobacillaceae bacterium UBA5807 | reverse complement strand
TTCAGTTTTCAAAGGTCTACTATTAAATTATACTTGTCGCAAATCTTGTCATATCACGGCTGTTCGCAACTATTTAATAATATCATGAGGGCAATGAACTGTCAACAAGTTTTAAAATTCGCTTTCAAAACAAACTTAACAGAAACAAAAGCCGCAAGAAATATCTTACCTTTAATTTAAACCACTGTCAACAAAAAAAGAAAAAGACTTAAGGACTTTCAGCCCTTAAGTCTTAAAACTAATATGTTACTTTACTCTAGCAAGGAAATATTTCTTCTTGCCTCGACGAACAATGACAAACTTACCATCAAATTTTTGTGAAGGATCAATCGTATAATCAATATCTTGGATCTTTTCGCCATTAATATGAATGGCGCCATTTTTGATATCCTCACGAGCCTGACGCCTAGATGATTCAAATTTAGTTACATCAACCAGCCACTCAACAATATTTTTATTTTCACTCGGAACTTCAACAGAAGGCATATTCTTGAAACCTTGTTCAATTTCTTCAGAAGTTAAATCAGCAACATCACCTGAAAATAACGCTTTGGAGATTCTCTCAGCTTGTTTAACGGCATCCTCACCATGAACAAATTTAGTAACCTCTTGTGCAAGCCTTCTTTGAGCTTCACGCTTTTCTGGGTGAGTCTTTACCTTTTCAGCGAGCTGATTGATTTCATCTTCACTTAAAAAAGTAAAATATTTGAGATAACGAACCACGTCACGATCATCCTGATTAATCCAGAATTGGTAAAACTCATATGGCGAAGTCTTTTTAGGATCCAACCAAACAGCACCACCAGCAGTTTTACCAAATTTGGTCCCATCAGCTTTAAGCATTAAAGGAATAGTCAAACCATAAGCCTTTGCATCAGGTCCTTCAACCTTTCTAATCAAACCAATTCCAGAAGTGATGTTTCCCCATTGATCGGCACCGCCTAATTGAATTTGGACATCGTTATGACGGTATAAATGAAGAAAATCAATTGACTGCAGAATCTGGTAGGTGAATTCAGTATAAGAAATTCCAACTTCTAGCCGACTAGCAACAATTTCCTTGTTAAGCATGGTATTAACATTAAATAGTTTTCCATAATCCCGAAGAAAATCTAACAGACTTAATTGAGAGAGCCAGGTATAATTATCAACAATTTCAAATGAGCCATCTTGGCCAAACAATTTTTCGATTTGTGCGGTCAATTTCTCCTCATATTTTCTAATAGTTTTCATATCAAGGAGTTTACGTTCTGATTTTTTACCACTTGGATCACCAATAGAACCGGTTGCTGCTCCAATAACAATTACTGGATGATGTCCATGAAGCTGAAATCTCTTCAAGATCATAAATGGAATTAAATGGCCAACGTGCATACTGTCACCAGTAGTATCAATTCCAACATAAATTCCCACTGACTTGGAATTAACCAGTTCGTTCATGCCATCATGGTCGGTTTCCTGATTAATTGCGCCACGCCACTTTAAATCTTCCAGAATATTCATCAAATTTCCTCCTATAAAATAAAAAGTCCCCAGCAAAAATGCTAGGGACGAATTTTTCCGCGTTACCACCCAAGTTATTAGCAAATAAATACTATACTAATCACTCAAACCATTGGTAACGAAATGACCCGTCATATTTTAATGAAGCTCGGTGAAAGTAATTTCAAAAAGAATCGCTTGATTCGCACTTACCATCAAGTCTCTGACTTCCCAAAAACTTTTCTACTAATTTCACCTCAACGCATTACTGTAATCATAATTAACAAATTAAAGATTGTCAATCAACCAAAGTAATATTGAAGTGATCTCAAAAAGAAATTAAAATTAGAGAAAAGGATGAGTAAAGTTATCTAGCGTGAAAACATCTTAAAAATCTACTTCACAGAAGACTGAAGGCAAAAACAATGGTTGAATCCAACAAAGAAATTCCAACAATTAAAGATGTCGCGAAACAAGCCGGAGTCTCAGTGGCAACCGTGTCAAGAGCATTAAATGGAAACCAGCGGGTAAGTGCTGAAACTAGAAAAAAAATTCAACAAATCGCAAAGGATATGGGCTACCACCCAAATTTAATTGCCAGAAGCGTCAGAATGAAAAAAACTTCTATTATAGGAGTCGTAATTTCAACTGTAACTGCGTCATTTTTTACAGAAGTAATTGATTCCTTAACAGAACTAGCCGAAGACAACGATTACCAACTGATTATTGCCCGTACTAACGAAAATCCTAAAAATGAAAAGAAAGCCGTTGAAGTTCTCACCCAACAGATGGTTGATGGATTAATTATTGCTACCACTGGCCACGAAATTGACTACACAAACATAGTTAACCGCTTTCCAACAGTCTTTATAGATCGTATGCCAACTAATGTGAATAGTTCAAAATTTGATGCAGTCGTTGTAAACAACGAGGACGGAACTAAGAAATTAGTATCGTTTATGATTAAATTTGGTGCTTCACAAATTGGAATAATCAATAGTGAAGTAACGGCAACTCAAAATCAACGATTAAATGGATATAAAAAAGCTTTGCAAGTGAACGCTATCCCAATAGATGAATCATTAATAAAAAAGTCTCAGGTTGATTACAGCGATGTTGAGGGCCTCACCAGCCAACTGCTTTTTAATCTCCGTTGCGATGCAATCGTTGCAACTGACAACGAAATTCTCCAAAGAGTTTTAAAAAGAACTTATGAAAGAAATATTAAAGATATCCAAATTGGCTGCTTCGATTATTCTCCTTGGATGCAGTTTATTAGATACCCCATAGTTGTGGCGGCCCAACCGACAGTCCAAATTGGTAAAGTGGCTTTTAAATTACTAATGCAAAGAATTAAGAATCCGGATAAAGCCCAAGAAATTCGGGAGTTAAATACAACAATTAAAATCAAGACAAAATAAAAATCACTGCAAACTGGTTAAAATAAGTCTACAGTGATTTTTATCAATTCAACAAAATCAAATCTCAAATTACAGAATCTGGCAAAATTCAATTGTTTCGTGATTTGGTCCAAGAATATTGAAATAGCGAATCCCATCCTGCCAAAAGCTTGGAATTGCTTGAACAGTCTTATCAACCAAGTTTAAACCCTGATCTTTAGCAGCCTGAAAAGCTTTATCAATATCAGTTGTATTCATCGAAATATGGTTAATAGCGCCAGCCTTTTTTGTGACTGGGTCGCCTTCCCAAGTTTCAATGGTTAAGTTGCCGAACCGCATAAATGCACAGCGGTTAGCGCCATTTGGGAAAAGACCGGCTTGTTCAAAGCCAATTGATTCATAAAACTTGATTGTGTTATCTAAATCGTCAGTAGGTATCCCAACGTGTTGAATCCCCGTAATATAATCTTTTACTTGCATTTTAAACTCCCTATTAAATTCAATTAATCATCTTTACCAACATCTAAGGCCTGATGCTGCAGCTTTGGAAATACATGTTTGTCCGCGATTCCAGTGATTCCGCCTTGGAAAAGAAAGGCAAAGATCGTCCCTAAACCAAAGTTAGTGAAGTCCTTAGTAATTACTAAGGCAACAATTGCCATGATTGTTGGTGGAATGTATGATGCCCACATCGCAATATTGGCGTTGCCTTTAAAATACTTGAACCTTAAAATCTGCATCAGATCATCGGCTGGATGCAAAACCAAGTTAACTCGTTGATAAATTGAAATTGCGGTTCCAATAAGTGCGACTCCAAAAAAGTTCAGCAAAATATAAAAACCAATCATCAAAGGAGTGTTGGCTGCTGGTAATCCAGAGTATATTGGATACTTGCCAACAAAGAAATCATCGAAAATTTGAATTAAAGCTGAGAAAGGAACCATGAAGGCCAAGTTACCTAAAGCTCTGCTCCACTCCCATTTTCCAACTAAAATGGCGTTTAAAACGGTGATCAAAACACCAAAAATTAAGAAGCCCAAAAACAAATTCCAACCCAAAGCAACACTCAAATTTGCTTCAGCTGCAGCCCAGTATGCTGATCCCAGAAAAGAAGGATGGATTTTGGCACTGGTAACCAGAGTCAAGACATTGCCGGCTGAGTTGATTATCAATGAAAGAACAAAGTAGGCCAACGACTTGCTCATGGAGATAGTACGCCCGTTGCTAGTAGAAGTCATTTCCATTCCACACCCTCCTAAAACTAGTCAGTAACTTTAACAACAGCCTTTGAAACGCCCTTAACGTTGCCGGCTAGGAAGTTTTCAACTTGATCCAAACTAAATTCATGGCTCATGATCGATTCAACATCCAGTTTTTTGCTAGAAAGAAGGGCAAGTGAATCTTCAAAAGCGTTTGGATTAATGAATGAACCTTGGATAGTTAATTGCTTTTGATAAACTTCATAAGTGTTCATTGAGAAGTGAGCATCTGGTTTACCAACACCAAACATCAATACTTGAGCACCCTTGCGAGTTGCTTCAATAGCCTGCTCTTGAGTTTCAGGTAAACCAACAGCTTCAATAACAATATCGTATTCAGCGGGAATCTTATCTCTCTTAGTGTTGTATGTCTTGTCGATTCCAAATTTATCGTGGTTGAACTTTTCTCTTTCATCCACAAGGCCCCCAAGATCAACTCTGTGAACCCCATAAGCTTTCAAGAGTTGAGCAAAAATTTGGCCCATAAAGCCATCACCAATAACCAAAGCGTTTTGGTATGGAGTTAATTTAAGTAATTGAACTCCGTGAACGGCACATGAAATTGGTTCAGTAGCGGCAGCGGATTTAAATGAAACATTATCAGGAATTTGGTAAACGTTAGTAGCTGGAGCAGTGAAATATTGTTCCAAGCCGCCATCTCTAGTAACCCCAACGGCTGAAAGATTTTCACATAATTCAGGACGGCCAGTATGACAGTAAAAGCATTGGCCACAATAAATGTTAGGGTCAACAGTTACTCGATCACCTACTTTAACGTTGGTAACTTCTGAGCCAACTTCAACAGCAACGCCTGAGTTTTCATGGCCCAAAACGATTGGCGGAACAGCATCTGCTGAACCTGGAAGACCATTATAAAGGGCGTGGTCGGTACCACAAACCCCGGCATACTTGGTTTCAATTTTTACTTCGTTTGGTTTTACTGTAGGTTCTGGAACATCCTTTACTTCCATGTGTTTAACATCAGTTAATACTAAAGCTTTCATAATTGTTCTCCTTTATTCTTGTGAAATTGATTACAAGTAGATATTAGCATGACAAAAGTTTTTAGAGTGATTAGTTTTTTTGATTTGAAAGGAGATTGTGAATTTTCCGCCTGGCTTTAGAAAATAACTTTATTTAAGAATCCTTTTGGTTACGGCTTATTTTAAACATTATTATGGATATAAAAAATTATTTTTAAGGATTTTTCACGAATGGAATCGATTACACAGAAAGATTTATTTCAGAGGGAAAATTTTAAATTGTCGTCGACTTTGCTATAATTCATTTTGAAAGGAATGAGTCTAATGGGATTTTCACCCAGTTTAATTTTTGCCGATCTCTGCTTAATTACCAGCATTGGCATTTGCCTTTTCATCACCCAGGCCAACCCACTGTTTGATGTCAAAGTTGGATTAGTAATTTTAGCGGCAATCCTTTTTATTGTCGCAATTTCAATTCATACCACAACGTTAGTAAAACAGAAACGGCAAAGAAGAAAAAAGAAGTAATAGATATAAAATCACGCGTGGTGCTAGTTGATTTTGAACCAGGTATCGATAAAAAGACACTGTTCTAGGCGTGCTTGAAACCCTAAGTATGATCGCGCAGGGTTGTGTTCGATATTAAATAAACAACATAATTGCGAAAATACCGTCTCTATCCTACGCCGTTGGCGTTTTAATAAGGTTTCATCACTTGAACGTTGTTTCATATTTTTACGACATGGTGTCCAAAACCAGATGCCCTTTCTTTTTAAATCGGTATGCAGTGCATGACTGATATACCCTGAATCAGCCAGAATTTTGGCGCTGAAATATTGGTTTGGTAGATTGCAAATTTAATCCGAATTTTTTGACAAATTGGTAAACATAACCTGGTAAGGTGTTTGCCAGTTACTGTATCGTATACACATCTCA
>DIDF01000080.1:55655-55880 GCA_002418005.1 Lactobacillaceae bacterium UBA5807 | reverse complement strand
CGGGATTTGAACCCGCGTCCGAGCATATCGCCACCAAGATATCTACGTTCATAGGTCGGTTATTTAAATTTCGCTATCCAAAACGCCATCGGCCAAGGCAACCGTGAATAGCTAGTCTGATTAATCTCTTCAGAAGACTTCAGACGGGAGCCTTCTGCGTGAGCCCATTAAATTTAAGACCCAGATCCAACCCATGGGCGAAGCTGGGAGGATCTACGTTAAGCG
>DIDF01000080.1:17058-55509 GCA_002418005.1 Lactobacillaceae bacterium UBA5807 | reverse complement strand
ATTTTTTGCAGTTATAATTTAACTGGGCGTTTTAGCGTGGCGCCGCACGAAACGCAATCCAGGTTCGACCTATACCCGTCGAATCCATAACGACCCCGTATTGGTGCATAAACTATCTTACCATACTAATGATACATATCAAGAAAATGGCACCAATGACTTTATTTGATTCTTAGATTAAAAATTAAATCAACCCATAATGTTTTAATCCATTAACGATGCCGTGGTCGGTATTTTTGCTTGTAATGAATTCAGCGTATTTTTTAACTACTGGCAGGCCATTTCCCATAACGACTGCGTGATCTACATAATCCAACATTGGTATGTCGTTATTGCCGTCGCCAAATGCGTAAGTGGGAATTCCCTCTAAATGGGCATTCTTAATTAATTCTTGAATTCCTTTTTTCTTGGAACCACCGGCTTTAACTACGTCCATGCTGTAAGGGGTATTTCTAAAAAAGGTTAATGAGTCGGCAAATTTCTTTCGATAATCCTCATCGTGGCCAACGGTTACTACTACCATCATGAACACTTGGTGGCTTTTGATATAATCTTCAGCCCCGACTGGCGGAACTGGGGTATTAATTGATGCGTAGTTCTTTTTTACTGTCTCGTTAATTCCAGTAATTCGATAATTTTTGTCATCGTAAACCGTGGCTTCTTCGTTAAAAGACTGAGTGTAGGCAAAGAATTTTTCAAGCAGCGGGTTTGCTAATGTTGCTTTATAGACCGGCTTACCTTCGAACTGGACGAAACTGCCATTGGCGCCAACCACCGTATCAATTTTTGTTCGATTGAGAATTTCCTTAATTTCAAAGATGTTTCTGCCGCTAGAAATAACCGGCAGCACGTTATTTTTGCGGAGCTGTTCCATTGCTTGGGCAACTTCATCGTCAACTTTAGTTTGTTCATTTAACAATGTGTGATCCAAATCAAAAAATGCTAAGGCTTTAAACATAATTCAACCTTCCTAACTGAAATATTTGGGTACTGACATAATGATAACAATCTTCATACTTTTTAAGCAACCCACTGTTTTTATTGGTAAAATAGAAGTTATGAGGTGAGACCGATGGAAAAAACGACTATTGCCAACGAAAAAACTAACCCGTTCTTTGTCAGGTTAAGAAGAATCCCTGGCGAACACTGGTATTTGGATGAACTTGATTCAAATCATATGAATATTGAATCTCGAATCAAAGTTCCAGAAACCATTCTGGCAACTGACTTTTTGGTTGACCAAATTGTCTTTTTTCACAAGTTGGTTTGGTATCATTTTGTAAACGGTGAATTGACTGGTTGGTTGCCAAGAAGAAATATTCGTAAAAACTTTTTACGAATTAATGTTACCGCAATCAAGCAAGAAACCCAGGCCGATGAAGCCAACGCTTATGCTGCCGTGCAAATGTTGCTAGATTCAGATGAAGTTCAATTTAATAAGGATAATTTGAAGCTGATTATTAGCAGGTGGCACGGCAATTCTGGTAACTTAGTTGATCTAAATCACCTGGTAGTTTCAAAAACCAATACAATTAAAGATCTGAATGGCGCTCATCTCCGGCAAATCTATAAACAACTATCCAGACGCCGGCCGATTATAATGAGAGTCGGGGGTTTAAACAATCTGAAATCAAGTTTGATTGTTTTAACCGGTTATAACAAAAAACTTTACTTTTACAATGATCCTTGGACTGGTCGGCTCGAGTCAGTTTCGCGAATGTACTTAAAGAAGTACTGGCAAAAGGGCCACCTTCAAGCAATTAGTTACTAATTTGGGGGATTGTTTCATGAAATTGTTAATGGTCGAAGATAACAAATCTGTATCTGAAATGATGTCGATGTTCTTTCAAAAAGAGGGCTGGGACGTTCTGTATGCGTATGATGGCATCCAGGCAATGGACATGTTTAACGCCGATCCAGACAGCTGGGATATTATTACTTTGGATTTAAACCTTCCTAAAAAAGACGGAATGGAAGTTGCCAAGGAAATGCGTGAGAAGTCAAAGACGGTGCCAATCATTATGTTGACCGCCAGAGATTCCGATAGTGATCAGGTTCTTGGCTTTGAAATGGGCGCTGACGATTACGTTACTAAACCATTTTCGCCAATTACTCTGATTGCCAGAATTAAGGCTTTACAACGGCGTGCAGTTACCGAAACATCTAGTCGAACTGAACATGACGATGGCAAAGGGGCTTTTGAAATTCAGACTGATCACTTCAAACTGAATCCAAGTACTCGGGAGGCTTATTTGGATGGCAAGTTAATTCCTGAATTGACGCCAAAGGAATTTGATTTGCTTAAGACTTTAGCTCAAAAGCCGCGACAGGTATTTTCTCGTGAACAACTTTTGGAACAGGTTTGGGATTATGAATATTATGGCGATGAACGAACAGTTGATGCTCACGTCAAAAAGTTACGTCAAAAGATTGAAAAAGTTGGCCCTCAGGTTATTCAAACCGTTTGGGGAGTTGGCTACAAATTTGATGATAGTGAAGTGGACTCTAAGAAATGAAAATGATCTACCAGCAAATGCTAGCGTTTTTTGCCGTGATTGTTATTACTATCTTGCTTTTGGGATTCTCCTTTGCAAGAATGACAAGATCGTTTGTATACGATAGCACTTGGCAACGACTTGAAAATTATTCGGACAGTTTAATCCAACAGTCTCTGATTGTTAATAATCATAATGGCAATAACGTTTCGTTTAACGTTAAAACGCTAACAACTTCCGACGCTCTTTTGAAAAACCAGGCGGTGTATTTTACTGTCTTTAATAAGAAAAATCAGGTTATTTACCCAAATGATGGGCTTTCTCCAAGGGTAAATAAGACAGACTGGCAACACTTGACAGGCGGCGAAATTGTTCGAAAAGTTAGCAACAAAACCAAACTAAGTAATGGTCAAGTAAGACCAGCGATGATTGAGGTTTTAAAGCCCTATTACTACAGGAACAAATTGGTTGCTGTTTTAATCACTGGGGCGTTTGTGTCGAGCATTAATTCCAACATCAACACAATTAATCAAAACCTCCTGCACGGATTTTGGGTGGCATTAATCCTTGCATTGATGATCAGTTTTATCATTGCGGCCAGGCTTAATCGGCGAATTAGTGAGCTGCGAAGTGCGGCTACTCAAGTTGCCAACGGCAATTACAATATTCGGGTCAAAGATAAAGGCACGGATGAAATGGGCCAGTTGATTAGTGATTTCAACAATATGACCGAATCACTGGAAAAGTCTCAAGAAGAAATTGCTCGCCAAGAGGAACGAAGACAGGAATTCTTAGCCAACGCTGCTCATGAAATGAGAACACCATTAACCACAATTTCCGGGATTTTGGAAGGCTTTAAGTATGGGGTTATTCAAGGATCCGACAGGGAAAAGAGTATTAATCTGATGGACTCTGAAACCCAACGCTTAATTCGTTTGGTTAATGAGAACTTGGATTATGAAAAGATACGTTCTAACTCAATTCAGCTTCATGAAACTCAGTTTAATGCCACTAAAGTGATGAACACGATTGTTGAACAGCTTAAAAACAAAGCTCGTGATTCTGGTGATAATATGACGGTGCGAGCCCCTAAAGAGTTGCCAGTTTACGCTGATTATGATCGATTTGTCCAAATTGTCTTTAATATAACGAATAACGCAATTCAGTTTACTGACAAAGGCCAAATCACTTTGATTGGTGAACGTGGTTATAACGAAACTATTATTAGGGTAGCCGATACTGGCATTGGAATGACGCCGGACCAAGAACAGAATATTTTTGAACGCTATTATAAAGCAGATGCTTCCAGAAGAAGCGGCAAGTATGGTGAATCTGGCTTAGGACTGGCAATTGTTCATCAGTTGGTTAAGCAACATCATGGTGAAATTTCAGTTGCCTCAGAACTTCATAAAGGGACAACCTTTACAGTTATTTTCCCTGATAAAGGCACTAATTTGAAGGATAAGCCCAAACCTGGACAACCGGATGATTCACAAAAACCAAACCCAGAACAAAATGCATAGTAAAAAATAGCTCTGAAAATCCCTTGTAGGCCAAGATTGGCCATAAGATATTTCCAGAGCTATTCTATTTGCAACAAAAAAAGAAGCCCCGTAAGGCTTCCTAGATAGGTTTAGAGTGCGAGGCAGATTGAAACAAACATTTCAATAAACCTAGAGACTTAACAATTCCCACACTTAATAATCTTCTGAATCCCCTCATGATTGCATAAAGATAATTTCTGAATGTTAAAGTCCCACACTCAATTTAATCATAATGTATCGTTTTCATTAGATAAAGCTTAGGTAAACTAGATTTACCGTTTCTTAATAAACAAACGGTTATATTACTTTAATTTAAGCACAAAAAAAGCGTCCAGCTTGGACGCCAGTAAACTAATAGGGGGGTTAATTTACTTGAGGGGAATGTGTATATTTACACTTTATAATCAAACCTCTTCGATCTGATCGTCTATAATATAACTCGAAAGTTTGAACATTTTTTGAAGGTAAAGTTATGATTTGGTAAAGGTCGCTAATTATATTAGAAATTATTTTCATAAAGGCTTGGGGGCCAAGGGATGAAGGCAAATCAAAGGGTTAAGAAAAACTTAAAAGTTTCCGGATCTTTAATAAATTTTTTCTTAGGGTTGCTTCTATTTGGGAATGGCTTAGGGAATATTTTCGCGATTAACAGCCACCAAGCTGTCGCAATTTCCAATATCGAGGCAATCCTAGTGATGTGCGGAGGGATACTCTTTTGGAGCATATCGGCTTTGTTTTGGGTGAATCAAGAAAGATTTATCTGGTTAAAAATTGTCATTTTGATTCTGGCATTGATTTTGACTTTGTATGTAATTATTGACATGAATGTTGGCTGGATCTTTGTTGTGTTGTCGTTATTAGGATTAGTTAATGCAATATTACTTGAATTAAATTTATTATGACGCTATTTTTAGAGTTTACCAGATTTGTTTTTATCCTTTAAAGATATATTTTCTTTTTTTAAAGCGGCAAGTTGATTTTTTATATCTTCATTTTGCTTTTCAATAATATCTAGCTTTTTATTAATTTTACGGTAATCGGCCGTCTGTCCTTTGGAAAAATAAGTGGTTATTGTACTAGTTAATGTGCCAATAAATCCAATTCCTACCACCATTAAAAGAACCGCGGCCATTTTACCCATTAGGGTATGAGGAGAAATATCACCATACCCAACGGTTGTCGCCGTAGTGATTGCCCACCAAAAGGATTCTCCCCAAGAAACATGTTCGGCAAACGAATACATGGTAGAAGAAAGCAAAAGAATCCCGATACTTGACCACAGTAGATAAATAAATCCGTTTGTTTGAACAAACCTGTGACTTCTTTTCTCCAAGCCGCCAATAAAGCCAACTAATCTGGTCAGGCGCACTAGTTTAAGTAGGCGAAAGAGTCGAAATGCTCGCCCAAAACGGAAAACACTAAAGGCGGTATCGAATGGTAAAATCGCCAAAAGATCAAACATATTATTCCAAAAGAATTTTTTCTTATTGTCGCTTAGAAATAATCTGGTTAAATAATCACAAGTAAAGAAAAACCAAAGAATAGTATTGATTGCAAACCAAGGTTCAGAATTAAGGTCTAGTACTTGTGAAAAGTCTAGGATAACCAAGAGAATGGAAATCAAGGCGAAGATGATCAGGGTAATATCGTAGAAACTTTTTAGCGTTTTATTTTTTAACATGATGCTCCTCCAAAAAGATAAGTTGGCTATGATTTACGGGTATAAAAAAGCCAGCTAACAAATTAGCTGGCTTAACTTTATTGGGTATACTGGGGTCGAACCAGTAAATTATGGATTCAGAGTCCACCGCCTTACCATTTGGCTAATACCCAATGACTATTAACATCACGGTTAATTATTTTATAGGTTTTTTGCGCAGTTGTCAATATATTATCGAAGCGGCGGAACGTTGACAAACATGTGTTTTTAAGATACATTATTAATTGTGCTTGATTAGTATTGCCCGCTGGTCAAACTGGTTTAAGACGTCGCCCTCTCAAGGCGGAGTTACGGGTTCGAGCCCCGTGCGGGTGATTGAGTTTTAAATATACTAAATTAAAAGTCCCCAAATGCTTGGTTATCAAGCATTTGAGGACTTTTTTAAAGCTCGTTTTAGTTTAGATGACTAAATTTTTTTAAATTATTTACGGTTTTGCATACTGGTTGCCACGAATTGCTCGGGTATCTCCTTGAGAAATTGCTTGGGACTCAGTCATATAATGATAATTACCCGGATTTTTAACTTCTGAGTAAAACTTGTGGCTTGCCGATACATATACGTAACCGCTCGGGGCAATTGTCCACGAACCATTTGTTGTGGCCGAATGGGTTGCCGTCGATGCCACGCTGTGATGCGTCCTTCTGGAATAATGAGTTGAAGAGCTGTGGGTAATAGAAATCGGCTTGGCGTTACTATCACCATTCTGATAATTGATTTTGATTCCTTCAACGGAGTTAATCACGACAACTTCCAAATTTAAAGTATCATCCGATGATTTGATGTCGACAACTGATCCGCGAGGAAGTTCCTCAGATCCCTTATATAATGGTGTCGTCTTATAAAGAATTGTCGCGTGGGTATCTGGGTGGTCTTTCCAGTAATCCTCTGCCTGTTCTTCCGCATATCTCATCCCGCCGTCTTGGTCGGCACCGACATTTTGAGGGCGGGTTCCGGTAGTGAAATTGTATTGAGAAGTATAGGATTTAGTTCCAAGTAAACTGTCGGCGATTGAATGGCTACGATTGTACAGGTAACCATGATAAGTGCGATCAGTCAGATGATAGTAAATTGCCACTCTTGGATTGTATGCTGGCCAACCAGGTGGAGCCAGCGGATCGCCTTGTCTTGATCCTTCAGATGAACGATATTCAGAGTAGGTAAGCACCGCTTTAGCGGTAGCTGACCTTCCTTCACTATCCGCAGAAAAGTGGTAGTCGTTTGCTTTGAAACCTTTAAAGCCACTGACATTGGCCTTGCCGTTGACCCAGTAATAATTATCGGTTGGACCGGCTGACTCTTTGTTTGTGTACGCAATAAGTTTTTTTAATATATTACTTTCTGAATGATTTGGTTGGCTGCTGCTCTTATTCTTAGAATGGCTGACAACCTTTTTCGGACTTGCCGAGCTGCTGGCTTCAGCAATCTTTGGAGAATTATCTTCAGATGATTGGTGGTCCCCGTCGCTATTGGAGTTTGCTCCAATGCCAACTAAAAGTAAGATAAAAACTACAAAAAGCACCGGAATGGTACGATTTTTTCTCATATTATAAACAACCCCTGTCGTTTAGATATCTATATATGATATTAATTTACAACTTTTTAGGAGGGTTTTGGAGAAAAAATGGCCTAAAAAAAGTATTTGATACGAAAAAGCTTCCAAATTCACGCTAATGAATTTAGAAGCTTCTATAAATTTTAAAGTATCGTTTAATTTGTGGGTTTGCCTTGTTTGAAAACTCACTTTAGATTAGGATTTTAATCAATTAGACATCCTGTTCAAAAGATAAGTCGATCATATATTTTTTCTTTGAAGCAATATGGCTGGTAGTTACCCAAAGCTCATGGAAGGGCAAGTCCTTATCTATCGTTTTGTTATGAAAATAATCAATTATTTCATAGTTTTGAGTCAAAAAATCATCTGACATGCGGTTAACATCTAGTTTTTCATTTGGAAAGTATAATTCCATGTTTCCCAGTTTTACGTTATCATCGATAAATATTATGATGGCATTATCAAGTTCATTTTGTTGGATAGTTATTTTATCTGGGTGTCGGCGAATATACAACAGAACTTGATAAATGGTATCTGAATTGCTTGTCATGAATTGGGCCTCCAATTGTTTTCCATTGAAAAGTATACCAAATTTTGAAGGATAGTATCAGATTCATATTAATCAATAAGAAGGTTGAATTGTGGCGTACGAAAGGACGTTAAATCAAATAAATGGTTTTATCAAGGATAAAGTTGTTCCAGGAGTTTCTTATAGCATTATTGATGGCAGTAATTTAATAAGTGACACTTTGGGCTATCAAGAATTAGTTCCTAAAAAAGAAGTTCTTGTAGCAGGTGAGCAATATGATCTCGCTTCTTTAACCAAAGTCGTGGGAACTACTAATGAGATCCTGTTGCTATTATCTCAGGGAAAGCTGAGGCTAAGTGACTCAGTAAGCAAATATTTAGCAGAATGGGAATATCCTCAAGTCACAATAAGACATCTGTTAACCCATACATCAGATTTAGTTGGCTATATCCCTAGGCGTGACGACTTGCCCAAAGATGATTTGCTTTACGCAATTCTTCATCTCGGTGTGGGCAAAAACTTTGGTCGGTTAATTCATTATCAGGACTATAATTTCATCTTGTTGGGACTGATTGCCAAACAAATTACTGGCAAACCGATTCAAACCTTAGTTGAACAAAATATTTTAGCACCGTTAGAACTAAAACAGACAACTTTTCATCCTCAAAGTCCTGAAAATGTTGTTCCTACTACTTATAACGAATTGACCCACAAACTTTTGCGGGGAATAGTTCATGATCCCAAAGCCCAAACCTTAGGCGAAGATTGTGGATCCGCCGGGCTTTTTTCCACATTAAATGATTTGGTTCATTTTTCTAAGTGGATCTTGAGTCAAGTTAGTTATGATCTAATCTCTCAAAAGTGGTTAGATGCCTTGTGGGTCGATCAAACCCCACAAAAAACTGGTGGCCGATCGCTTGGCTGGATTCTTCGGCACGTGGGCGATCATAATTACATCCTTCATACGGGGTACACCGGAACCCTCATTGTTTTGGATAAAGAATCTCAAAAAGGGTTGGTTTTTCTTACTAACCGAATTCATCCAAAAGAAAATAACCAGAAGTTTTTGGTGTACCGAAGTAAATTAATTCGTACTTTTATAAAAGAAGCAAATGGAATATAAAAAACTGATTTCAGAATTATTTTTCTGAAATCAGTTTTATTTTTTAAAAAGTTGGGCCAACCGCGAGGGCTTCTTCTTTTGAAAGATTACCCTCAGGATATTTTCTCTTCAGTGCATTAATTAAAACGTGCTTTGCAATTTGATTATTTCTGGCAAGAATTGGTCCGTGGAAGTAAGTGCAGTAAACGTTCTTGTAAATGGCACCTTCGGTTTGGTCTTGGCCGTTATTACCATGACCTTCCAAGACTTTACCAAGCGGTCTTTCACCTTTACCAAGAAAAGTAATTCCCTGGTGGTTTTCAAAGCCGTGGTACTTTTCTCCGGTTTCTTCATTTTCAATAATGACATTACCAATGAATCGATGGTCTTTTTGCTTATTAGTGTAATGGTCAAGCGCACCGATACCAGGTAATTTATCGCCATTGGCATCGACATAATAATGGCCTAATAATTGGTAGCCGCCACAAATAGCGACAACTGAGCCGTTATCTTCAATAAAGTCAGTTAAGGCTTGCTTTTTTTCTTGGATGTCCTTTGAGATTATGGATTGTTCAAAGTCTTGGCCGCCGCCAAAAACGACAATGTCAAACTTGTCTTTATCAAAAGGCTGGTTTAAACTGACAACTTCGGAAGTCAATTTGACACCCATTTGTTTTGCCAAATATTTTAAAACCAGGATGTTTCCCAAGTCACCATAGGTATTCATAAGATCACCATATAAATGGCATACATTTAATGAGTATTCCATTAGCCCATACCTCCTTTAATGAATCCCTTTTCCGCAAAGGTTTTTCTTAATTTAAGCATTGCCGTATAAGTTGCTAAAATATAAACTTTTTGAGTTGGTACGTTATCAATCATTTTAACGACTTTATCCAGATCGGGTTCAACCAAATGCTTGGATTCGTCGACGGCGGCGACCTTTAGGCGGTAAGTGATATCTTTGTATCTTTCTCCGCCAGTAATGAATTGTTTAATATTCATCTTTGGCAGCCGTTCAAAGTCACCATCCCAAATCCAGCTGGTATCAATTCCGTCAGCATAATTGGCATTTAACAGGCCAATAAAAGTAAACGGATCTTTGTCAGTTGAAATCATATCAATAACTTGGTTTAATCCTACTGGGTTTTTAACCAGAATTAAAGTAACTAGCTTACCGTCGACGTTGATTTCTTCTTGGCGCCCGAAGATGTGCTTATCTGCTTCAAAGGCATCTTTGATTTGGTCTGGAGTAACGCCCATAAAGCGGCCAACTGTATAAGCAGCCAGGGCATTATAGATGTTATAAACACCACCGATGCCAATTTCAAATTCCTGGCCGTCAATTTCAAACTTGGAAGATTTAGGGGTTAGCTCCAATCGTTTGTTTAAAGTAAAGTTTAAAGCTGGGCGAGAGAACCCGCAGTTCGGACAGAAATAATCGCCCAAGTTAGAATAGGTAATAAAATGATAATGTAAAATGTGTTGACAATGGGGGCAAAGAACACCATCAGTATTAGGGGTTGCCTTTATATCACCCTTTTTTTGATCGTTAAATCCATAATAAATGATTGGATTTGGAAGCTGATGAGAATGAAAGATTGGCGCATCACCGTTAGCAATAATTGTGGCGTTGGGGGCCAAAGCAATTCCGTTGAGAATTTTTTGGTAAGTGGTGTAAATCTCCCCATAACGATCCATTTGATCCCGAAAAATATTGGTGAGCACAAATGCCTTTGGAGTAATATACTTAGTAACTTTGATGACGTTTGCTTCATCAACTTCTAAGACGGCCAACGGTCTTTTTGACTTTGATCTTTTTGCATGAAGAAAAGTAGTGACAATTCCTCGTTCCATGTTTGATCCAGTCGGATTAGTCAGAATATCTTCATATTTTTCCTTTAAAACTTGGACGGTTAAAGCCGTGGTTAGAGTTTTGCCGTTTGTCCCGGTAACGACGATCACGTCGTAATGTTTTCCAAGGGACTGTAAAATGTTGGGATCAATTTTAGTTGTAATTTTGCCGGGTAAAGAGCTTCCACCCTTAAAAAATGTGTGGAGAAACCAGTAGGAGGATTTTCCGGCAGTTTTCGCAATTGTACTTCTAAGTGACATTTAAATACTCCTCTAGATGAGTTAATAATTGTTTAATTTACTAATGATTTATTTTATCATAGCCCAAAACAATTAGGGTTAAATCTAATCATTCTTATCATAAAGCTAAATTAATCTCACCACTACTAATAGTCAAAAAATTCTGTATAATGTAATAGAGACTGTTTAAGGTAAGATGAAGATTGTTGATGATTTAAAGATTCCAGTTATGGCTTTTGGGCTTAAAAATGATTTTCAAAACCATTTGTTTGAAGGCTCAAAAAATCTCTTGCTTTATGCAGATAAGATTGAAGAGATGAAAACTATTTGTTGGTTTTCGGGAAAAAGGCCATCATGAACTTGCGCTTTTATAATGGCAAGCCGGTTTATGAAGGCAAACAGATTCAAATGGGTGGTAACGAATCTTACTACCCAGTGTGCCGCCGACATTATTTTTATCCACTTTTGGAACAAATTGAAAACAAAGCTAAGCAATAAGAAGTGAGGAATTTAAATGGACCAGATTTTTGATAAGTTACAGGCCGTGGTTGATCGCTACGACGAATTGAATGAATTGATTTCAGACCCTGAAGTTATTGCAGATTCGCAAAAGTTTACCAAGCTTTCTAAAGAAGAGGGTGAACTGCGGGAGACTGTTGCAACTTTTAATCAGTATAAAAAGATTTCCAAACAGTTGAGCGATGATGAAGCAATGCTTGAGGGAAAGATCGACGATGATGATTTGGAGTCGATGGTCAAAGACGAAATTTCTGATTATAAGGATCAAAAGGAAAAATTAGAGGAAAAGTTAAAAGTTCTTCTTTTGCCTAAAGATCCAAACGATGATAAAAACATCATTATGGAAATTCACGGTGCTGCTGGCGGTGATGAAGCCAGTTTGTTTGCTGCCGATTTGTTTAATATGTACACTAAGTACGCTGAAAAACAAGGTTGGAAAGTTGAAATTGTCGATGAGACTGATACCGAAGTTGGTGGATTCAAGGAAATTGTCCTGATGATCAACGGTGATAAAGTTTATTCCAAGCTTAAATATGAAAATGGTGCCCACCGAGTTCAAAGAATCCCAGTTACCGAATCAGCCGGTCGGGTTCATACTTCAACAGCGACAGTTGGGGTGATGCCTGAACAAGAAGATGTCGATATTGATATTGACCCTAAAGACATCCGAGTTGATGTTTATCGTTCATCTGGTGCCGGTGGTCAGCATATTAACAAGACTTCTTCAGCTGTTCGAATGACGCATATCCCTACTGGCATTGTTGTTGCCATGCAAGATGAGCGTTCACAACAGCAAAACCGGGTTAAGGCAATGAGAATTTTGAAGAACCGGGTTTATGATTACTATTCTCAAAAAGAGCAAAGTCAGTATGATGCCAAAAGAAAGTCGGCAATTGGGACTGGTGATCGTTCTGAGCGAATTCGAACTTACAATTATCCGCAAAATCGGGTAACTGATCACCGAATTGGATTGACTTTGAATAAGCTTGATAAAATCATGAACGGCGATTTGGATGAAATTATTGATGCTTTAATTGTTTCTGATCAAGCTAAGAAACTCGAGAATTTAACTAATGAACAAGCCTAATGAACCAACGTATTTTGAAGCCCGCAAATGGGCTTCTTTTCGTGTGAAAGATAATAAACAAATTGATGATTCCGATATTGATTTCATATTAGAAAAGCGAAATAACTTTTCTTTAACCCAGTTACTGGCTAATTATCGACAAAAGATGCCAGAAAAAAAGTGGGTCGAGTTTCAATCCGATGTAAACCAACTGGTTTCGGGGATGTCTCCTCAATATATCGTTGGTGTTGCTGATTTTTACGGGTACGAATATCAGGTTAATCGGGATGTTTTGATTCCGCGAATTGAAACTGAAGAAACTATCGACTGGATCATTGATGAAACCTCCAAAGTCTTTGCCGACCCATTGAAAGTCTTAGACATCGGCACTGGCAGTGGCGTGATTGCGATTACGTTAAAAAAGTTTCGGCCAAACTGGCAGTTGTTTGCCAGCGATATTTCTTCAGCGGCTCTTAAAGTCGCGGAAAATAATGCTAAAAGACTAAAGGCTGAAGTGAAATTTATCCAAAGTGACGTTTTTCAAAATATTTCGGGCAAGTTTGATCTTATTGTTTCTAATCCGCCATATATTGCCGAAGATGAAAAGAAATATATGGATAAGTCAGTTATTCAAAATGAACCTAAGATTGCCCTTTTTGCTGGAAATGAAGGCTTAGCAGTTTATCAAGCAATTGCTAAGGATTTATCGGCGCACTTAAATCAAGGGGGTCGGGCTTTCTTTGAAATTGGATTCCAACAAGAAGAGGCAGTTATCAACATTTTTAAGCAGAGCAGTCCAAATTTTCAAGTTTTAAAAAGGCATGATACTGCAGGAAATCAACGAATGATTCAAGTTATAAATGAAGGTAATAAACAATGAAAACTCAAATTTTAAAAAGAAAAGATTTAGATAAGGCAGCTGAATTAATTAAAAAAGGTGAGTTGGTGGCATTTCCAACCGAAACAGTTTATGGATTGGGGGCCGATGCCACTAACGAAAAATCGGTTAAGCAAGTTTATGTGGCAAAGGGTCGGCCTAGCGACAACCCACTAATTGTTCATATTGCTGATGTTAAGACGGTTGAAAAATATGCGGCAGATTTGAATGATGATGCTCGTAAATTAATGGCAAAGTTTTGGCCGGGTTCTTTAACCATGATTTTTAAACTTAAACCAGGGGTTTTGTCAAAATCGGTTACTGGCGGTTTGGACACTGCTGCGTTTAGATTCCCAAATAACCAGATGACTTTGGATTTAATTAAAAAAGCTGGGGTGCCAATAGTTGGCCCATCTGCCAACACATCTGGCAAACCCAGCCCAACAAAAGCTGAACACGTCTATCATGATTTGAACGGGAAAATTGCTGCTATTTTGGATGATGGCCCAACAAAAGTCGGCGTAGAATCAACCGTCCTAGATATGTCTGTTGATACTCCTTCAATTTTGCGCCCAGGAGCTGTCAGTAAAGATGATATTGAAGCGGTAATTCATAAACCTGTGCTTGATGAACTTCATCACGTTGGCGCAAAAGAAATCCCCAAGGCTCCCGGAATGAAATACAAACATTATGCACCGAATGCTCAAGTGTATATTGTTGATCCCGGTGATAACTGGAACGATGTGATTGACTGGATCAAAAATTATCATCAACCAGCCGGAGTAATGGCATTTGATAGTGTTATTTCTAGCCATAATTGGCCTGATAATGCAAAGGTTGTTTCTTTAGGAGTTGACGCTAAATCGGCCAGTCATCAATTATTTGCTGAATTAAGGGATTTTGATAATCAGCCTGAATTTAAAGTTATTTTTGCTCAAGGAGTTACTCCAGTGGGCATTGGTGAAGCATACATGAATCGAGTTAATAAATCGGCTGGGCAAATGCATTTCAAGCAGTTATAATCTAACCATACCTGTTGTGACTAACTGAAATGAGGTGTTTGTCGATGCATTATGATTTTAAGAACGAAGATCCTGAGTTATGGGGACCAATTGCTAAAGAAGAGAACCGGCAGCAGCATAATATTGAATTGATTGCTTCAGAAAACATCGTTTCTAATGCTGTCAGAGCAGCCCAAGGCTCGGTTTTGACCAACAAATATGCCGAAGGATATCCTGGCCGTCGTTATTATGGTGGTTGTGAATATATTGATCAGGTCGAACAACTTGCTATTGATCGGGCTAAAAAGCTATTTGGTGCTGAATATGCCAATGTTCAGCCTCATTCTGGATCTCAGGCAAACCAGGAAGTTTACATGGCTTTGTTAAAACCAGGTGATACCATTCTTGGAATGGGCCTGGATGCCGGTGGGCATTTATCTCATGGTGCCAAAGTAAGCTTCTCTGGCAAACTTTATGATGCCCATTCTTATGGTTTGGACCCTAAAACCCAACGAATTGATTATGACGGTGTTCAAAGGATTGCTAATGAAGTTCATCCCAAATTGATCATTGCGGGAGCTTCAG
Organism: Lactobacillaceae bacterium UBA5807; assembly: GCA_002418005.1. GTDB lineage: Bacteria > Bacillota > Bacilli > Lactobacillales > Lactobacillaceae > Lentilactobacillus. The sequence continues at coordinate 40,424 of DIDF01000080.1, read as the reverse complement.
CATATAGCAGAATTATTGACTGGCAGAAATTTCGTGACATTGCCGATTCAGTTGGCGCTTATTTAATGGTTGATATGGCCCATATTGCTGGTTTAGTTGCAGCCGGTTTGCATCCAAACCCAGTGCCAATTGCCGATGTAGTTACCACAACTACTCATAAAACTTTAAGAGGTCCTCGGGGAGGATTGATTTTAGCTAAGGCAAAGTATGCCAAGAAGATTAATTCTGCTGTCTTCCCTGGATCCCAGGGTGGTCCGCTGGAACACGTCATCGCCGGAAAAGCCGCAGCATTTTATGAAGATCTGCAGCCAGCATTTAAAGACTATGCCAAACAGATTATCGAAAATGCACAGGCTATGGCAAGGACATTTGAGGCCGAAGATAATGTTTCAGTTTTGACTGGTGGCACCGATAATCATTTAATGACACTTGATCTTACCAAGACTGGCCTTAGCGGCAAAGATCTTCAAGACACTTTGGATACAGTTCACATAACTACCAACAAAGAGTCAATTCCAAATGATCCACTGCCACCTTCGAAAACTAGTGGCCTTCGTCTTGGAACTCCAGCAATTACTACTCGTGGTTTTAATGAGGCTGATAGTGTACAAGTTGCCAAATTAATCATTCAAGTTATCAACAATCCCAAAGATCAAAAGAATCTGGATGATGTTTCGGCTCAAGTCGAAGAATTGGTTTCAAAACACCCAATTAATATGGAAGTAAATTTTTAAAACGGTAATGATAAAAGTTCGGAATCCTAGTGATTTCGAACTTTTTTGCTATGTAGGTGTGATACAATTGTTAGAGAAAAAAGGAGTGAGTAAATTGGGTAAGTTCGAGGTTATGGATCATCCTTTAATTCAACATAAATTAGCGATGATTCGAGACAAAAACTGTGGTACTAAAGATTTTCGACAAATTGTAAACGAAATTGCTACTTTAATGGCTTACGATGTTTCTCGTGACATGCCTTTGGAAGATGTTGACGTTCAAACACCAGAGGGAGTCGCCCATGCACACAAAATTGCGGGTAAAAAAGTGGCCATTGTTCCAATTTTAAGAGCCGGAATTGGTATGGTTGACGGGATCCTTGATTTAATTCCAGCTGCTAAAGTAGGTCACATTGGTATGTATCGTGATGAAAAAACACTAAAGCCTCACGAATATTTTGTTAAATTACCTTCTGATATTGCACAGCGTCAGGTATTTGTTGTTGATCCGATGCTCGCTACCGGTGGTTCAGCTATTATGGCGATCGACGCCTTAAAGAAGCGTGGTGCCACTAATATTAAGTTTGTCTGCTTAGTTTCTGCTCCAGAGGGTGTTAAAGCTCTTCAAAAGAAACATCCAGATGTTGACATTTACACAGCTGCTTTAGACGATCATTTGAACGAAAATGGCTACATTGTCCCAGGTCTGGGCGATGCTGGTGATCGACTTTTTGGAACTAAATAAAATTATGAAAATTAGCGCTCTTTTGAGAACGTTTTTTTTCATACACCGCTATTTTAAAAGGGTATATTTGTTAAATATTTATTCATTTCTAATTTAAGATAACGCGGGAATGTCTGCCATTACTGGATTCTGTGAATGAATTTAATTTTGATATTTGTTTTGTTTAGTGGTAAGATTTCAATTGTATTTGAACGCCTTTAATGTGTTCTTTACCATCGCAACATTCTCTTTGGTGTTAATGTCTTTCGATCAATTACCAGATTGATTGGTTTTGCGTGAACTATGACTCGAAAAGAGGTGAGAGTATGAATGAAAAAACTGCTACTTTTCAGTTTCTTGGATTGACTTTCAATGTAGGAAACATGGTCTCAGTACTTCTTGCTTGTGTCGTCGTGTTCTGCGTTGTTTTTGCCTTATCAAGACATATAACAATGAAACCAGGTAAGGGACAAAATGTTCTTGAATGGTTGGTGGACTTCACTAATGGCATCGTAAGAAGTGCACTGTCTGGAAAAGTAGCAAATGATCTTGGTCTCTGGGGATTCACAACGTTTCTTTTTATTCTGATTTCTAACTTGCAAGGACTTCTCCTTCAAGTGGATGTCTCTGGAGTAACTTATGTCAAAAGTCCAACTGCTGATCCAATAATTACTATGACTTTCGCCTTGCTTACTTTGACCTTAGCTCAGTATTTAGGGATCAGAAAGAATGGTTATAAGCAACATTTCTTGAGTTACTTTAAACCATTTAAAGTTTTTGTCATTGTTAACATTTTTGAAGAGTTTACTAATTTCTTAACTCTAGGTTTGCGACTATTTGGTAACATCTTCGCTGGTGAAATGTTACTTGGCATAATTACCAAGATGGCAGTTGGTGGCGGCCCATTAATGTGGGTTGTCAGTCTGCCTCTCTCATTGGCTTGGCAAGGGTTCTCCGTCTTCATTGGATGTATCCAAGCCTTCATTTTCGTAACATTATCGTCAGTATACATTTCTCATAAAGTTGATATTGAGGAATAAAATTATTTAAGGAGGATTATTAATTATGGGAGCAATCGCTGCAGGTATCGCTATGGCCGGAGCCGCTATTGGTGGTGGTATTGGTGATGGTATTTTAATTTCTAAGATGTTGGAAGGTATGGCACGTCAGCCTGAATTATCAGGTCAATTACGTACCAATATGTTCATTGGTGTTGGTTTGGTTGAAGCCATGCCTATTATCGCCTTCGTTATTGCTTTGTTAGTTATGAACAAGTAATGATAGCAATAAATTTGAGAAGGAGGTGCCAATAAATGTTTTCATTTTCTGTAGTTGGGACCAGTCTTTACATTGGCAATATGCTATTTGTTTTGATTAGTTTTCTGATTTTGATGTGGCTCATCAAGATTTTTGCTTGGAAGCCAATCACCAATATGATGGAAAAACGGTCTAATAAAATTGCTAACGATATTGATTCTGCTGAAAAATCTCGAAATGACGCTGTTAAGCTAGCTCAGCAAAGACAATCTGAGTTGGAAAATACTCATCAAGAGGCAAGTGGAATTATAGCTCAAGCTAAACAAACCGGATCTAACCAACGTGATCAGATCTTAGATGATGCTCGAAAAGATGCTGCTTTGATGAAGAGCACTGCTCAAAAGGATATCGAGCAACAACGACAAGAAGCTTTGGCAAATTCTCGAAAAGATGTTGCAAGTTTATCAGTTGAAATTGCTTCAAAGATCATTTCCAAAGAATTAAACGCAGATGATCAAAAAGCACTCGTTGATTCTTATATCGAAGGGTTGGGGAAGCAAAATGGATCAAAATAGTCTAACTTCAGCAAAAAAGTATGCAAAAGCTTTGTTCGAAGTTCTCCAAGAAAACAACCAACTCGAAGATGGCTACAAGGAATTGCAGCAGTTTAGGCAAGTCTTCGCCGACAATCCTTCATTAGCTGCAGTATTGAGTAGCAATCAAACGACAAAAGAATTAAAACAAACTTTAGTTGATTCTTTATCTAAAGGTGGGTCAGATCTGATGAAAAATTTCATTGGCCTTCTCCAAACTTATCAACGTTTTGATATTGCATCTTTAATTGTTGATGAATTTGAAAAGTTATATGAAAAAGACAAAAAGATTGTCCATGCAAGTGTAACTTCAGCAGTGAAGTTAGACGATGATCAACAAAGCAAGATTGCTGATGCTTTTGCTCACCGAGTAGGGGCGAACAAAGTTATTCTCAGCACTAAAGTTGATCCCGATTTGATTGGAGGCATTGTTCTTCAATCTTCTGACGTGATTATCGATGGCAGTGTTAAGAGTCGAATTGACAAAATTAAAGAGTTATTATTGAATTAACGATATCTATTTAGAGAGGTGAAATATATGAGCATTAAAGCTGAGGAAATCAGTGCTCTTATCAAGCAACAATTACAGGGCTATAAAAATGAGCTCGATGTTGAAGAAACAGGTATCGTTACTTATGTTGGTGATGGTATCGCTCGTGCTCACGGCCTTGAAAATGCGTTGGCTGGAGAGTTGCTCGACTTCGGTCACGGAGTCTATGGAATGGTTCAAAACCTTGAAACCAATGATGTTGGTATCATGGTCTTGGGTGATGACACAGGTATTCGTGAAGGAGATACTGTAAAAAGAACTGGTCGAATCATGGAAGTTCCTGTTGGGGATGGCATGATTGGCCGAGTTGTTAACGCTATTGGTGAACCAATTGATGGCAAGGGTGAAATTAAAGCTGATGGTCATGCGGCCGTTGAGCATAAAGCCCCAGGTGTTATGGAACGTCAATCTGTTTTTCAACCCTTACAAACCGGTATTAAAGCTATCGATTCTTTGATTCCTATTGGTAGAGGTCAGCGTGAATTGATCATTGGAGACCGTAAGACTGGTAAAACATCCATTGCTATGGATACAATTATCAACCAAAAAGGTCAGAATATGATCTGTATTTATGTTGCCATTGGCCAAAAGGATTCAACCGTTCGTACAGCCGTAAGTACTCTTGAAAAGTATGGTGCTATGGATTACACAACAGTTATTAATGCCGGTCCTTCTGAACCAGCATCACTGTTGTATCTTGCCCCATATGCCGGCGCAACAATGGGTGAATATTTCATGCATAAAGGAAAGCATGTTTTGATTATCTATGATGATTTATCAAAGCAAGCGGATGCTTACCGTGAAATTTCACTTATTCTTCGTCGTCCTCCTGGTCGTGAAGCTTATCCTGGTGATATTTTCTATACCCACTCACGTTTGCTTGAACGAGCAGCTAAATTGAGTGACAAACTTGGCGGTGGTTCTATGACTGCTATGCCAATTGTTCAAACTCAGGCTGGTGATGTTTCTGCTTATATTCCAACTAACGTTATTTCCATTACTGATGGCCAGATTTTCTTGGATGCCGATAGTTTCTATTCTGGTGTTCGTCCAGCCGTTGATGCTGGTACTTCTGTTTCTCGTGTTGGTGGAGATGCCCAGATTAAAGCAATGAAGAAGGTTGCTGGTACTTTAAGATTGGATTTGGCTTCTTATCATGAATTGGAATCATTCGCTCAATTTGGTTCTGACCTTGATGCTGCTACTCAAGCTAAATTAAATCGTGGTGCCAGAACTGTTGAAGTTTTGAAGCAACCACTTCATTCTCCACTTCCCGTTGAAAAACAGGTTATCATTCTTTACACTTTGGACCATGGATATTTGGACAAAGTTGCAATCGATGATATTGCCCGTTATCAACAAGAATTGTTTGATTTCTTTGATGCTTCTCATAAGGATTTGTTGGATACAATTTCCAAGACTGGTGATTTACCTGACACCGATAAGTTAAATGCTGCGATGGACGAATTTGGTAAATCCTTCCAACCATCAAAGAAAGATGACAGTCAGCAGTCGACAGCTACTAAGTAGTCCCAAGGAAGGTGAGATCTTATGCCTGCTTCTTTAAATGTAGTTAAACATCGAATTGACTCTACAAAGAAGACTCGTCAAATTACTAATGCTATGGAAATGGTCTCACAAGCTAAATTGAACCAAATCCAAAAGCATACTACTAGCTATGAAGAATATGCTAGTCAGATTAAATCAGTTATCGCTCATCTAGCCCAATCGCATCTTTTAGATTCAGTTGGGAAATCCCAGGGACAAAAGTCTGGTGACGGCCAGTCATCAACCAAAAGAAGTGCTTATTTAATTGTTACTTCTGATCGGGGCATGGTTGGTAGTTATAACAGTAATGTCATTCGTTCGACTAATGAATTTATTTCAAAACACTCTGGTTCAAATGATTACCAAGTGTTGACTGTCGGCGGCAACGGTGCAGAGTTCTATAAAAAACGTGGTGTTAACCTGACTTACGAGTATCGTGGTGTTTCTGATGTCCCAACATTTGCCGAAGTACGACAAATTGTCAAGACAATCACAACGATGTATGATGCTGGTAAGTTTGATGAGCTGTACGTTTGCTATGAACATTTTGTTAACCGTTTGACTTCAAGATTTCGAGCTGAAAAAATGCTCCCAGTCGATAGTGAATCTTTTGCAAGCGAAGCTAGTGAGGATATTGAAACAAAAACTTTGACTGCTGAATATGATGTTGAGCCTTCTGAAGAAGAAGTTTTCAATGTCATTTTGCCGCAATACTCAGAGAGCTTGGTATATGGAGCAATTCTTGATGCCAAGACTTCTGAGCATGCCTCAAGTGCAACAGCCATGAAGACCGCTTCTGATAATGCTGATGATTTAATTGATACTCTGCAACTGCAGTATAACCGAGCTCGGCAAGCTGCAATTACTACTGAAATCACTGAAATTACCGGTGGTCAGGAAGCTCTTCGTCACTAGAGAATTTATGGAGGAAATAACATATGAGTACTGGTAAAGTTGTACAAGTTATTGGACCAGTTGTCGACGTTGAGTTCTCCTTGGACGATAAATTGCCTGAAATTAACACTGCCTTAAACGTTCACGTAAGTGACGATAAGATTTTAGTTGTTGAAGTTGCCCTGGATATGGGTGACGGAGTTGTTAGAACTATTGCTATGGACGGAACTGATGGTTTACGTCGAGGCATGGCTGTTGACAACACAGAAGCATCTATTAGTGTTCCAGTTGGCGATGATACTCTTGGCCGAGTATTTAACGTCCTTGGTCAACCAATTGATGGCGGCCCAGAATTTGGCCCAGACGCAAAACGCTGGCCAATTCACCGGGATGCCCCAAAGTACGAAGACCTTAACCCATCAACCGAAATTCTAGAAACTGGAATTAAGGTTATTGACTTGCTTGAGCCATATACCCGTGGTGGTAAGGTTGGACTGTTCGGTGGTGCCGGTGTTGGTAAGACCGTTTTAATTCAGGAGTTAATTCATAATATCGCCCAAGGCCATAATGGTCTTTCAGTATTTACCGGTGTTGGTGAACGAACTCGTGAAGGTAACGATATGTACTTTGAAATGAAAGGTTCAGGAGTTTTGGCTAAAACTGCCATGGTTTATGGTCAAATGAACGAGCCTCCTGGAGCACGTATGCGTGTTGCTTTAACTGGATTAACAATTGCTGAATACTTCCGTGATGAGGAAGGACAAGATGTTTTGTTATTCATCGATAACATTTTCCGATTCACCCAAGCTGGTTCAGAAGTTTCTGCTTTGCTTGGCCGTATTCCATCAGCCGTTGGTTATCAACCAACATTGGCTACTGAAATGGGTCAATTACAGGAAAGAATTACTTCTACTAAGAAGGGATCAATTACATCTATTCAGGCGGTTTATGTTCCTGCCGATGACTATACTGACCCTGCTCCAGCAACTACATTTGCCCATTTGGATGCAACCACTAACTTGGAACGTTCATTAACTCAGCAAGGTATTTACCCAGCCGTTGATCCTTTGGCTTCAACTTCATCTGCTTTGGATCCAGCAATTGTTGGCCAAGAACATTATGAAGTTGCTACTGAAGTTCAACATGTGCTTCAACGATATCGTGAACTTCAAGATATCATTTCAATTCTTGGGATGGATGAATTGTCTGACGAAGAAAAGACCATCGTTGGCCGTGCTCGTCGAATTCAATTCTTCTTGTCACAAAGTTTCTCTGTTGCTGAACAGTTTACTGGACTTCCTGGTAAATATGTTCCTGTTGCCGATACTGTTAAAGGCTTCAAGGAAATTTTGGAAGGTAAGTATGATGATATTCCAGAAGATGCATTCAGAAACTGCGGACCAATTGAAGATGTCCTTGAAAACGCTAAAAAGATGAAACAAAGCGTTAACGCCTAAGGGGGGATTTTAGTTGGCTGATAATTCAGTTCTAACAGTAAGTATCGTTACCCCTGATGGTAAAGTTTATGATCATTCAGCCAATATGCTGGTTGTTTCCACTAGATCTGGGCAACTAGGTATTATGGCAAACCACGTTCCCGTTATTGCAACCTTGAATGTTGATGCTGCCAGAGTAATGCATGATGGCAAAGAAGATGAAGTTGCTGTAAATGGTGGTTTTATAGAGTTTTCAAACAATAAAGCAACAATTGTTGCTGATAGTGCTGAAAACCAAAGTGACATTGATGTGGCACGTGCTGAAAATGCAAAACAAAGAGCAGAACGACTTATTAAACAAGCTCAAGAAGCTCATGATAAGGATGCTGTCCTCCGTGCTCAGATTGCTTTAAGAAGAGCCATAAACCGAATAAATATTGGTAGTAAATAAAGTCAAGCCAAGCTTGGCTTTTTTATTTTGCCTTTTTTAAAGCATTAAGTAGAAACCAGGTTTGTTAAAATCTTAAAGACAATTTAATATGTTTGTGATATAGTTGTTATTAATTGAGGTGATAGGATTAATGAGAATGTTAGGTTTCCAGTCACTAATGACTTTAGTTTTTTATATTTTCTTCACTTATTTAGCATTTTTGGGTGTTCAGGAGATACATATTGAACGTTACATTCCCATGAGAGCTTTTCAGGGTAAGCTCTTAATTGTTTTGCTTTCAGTCACATTAGGATTTGCGGTTAGTTCTTTTTTTATCTCAATTATTGATAATGTTAGAAATTTAATGTTTTTATTTAAATAAAAGCTACTGGGGAGGTAACTATTGTGGATAAGATAATTGTTCACGGAGGAAAGCCATTAGTTGGCAAAATACGTATTGATGGGGCTAAGAACGCTGTTTTACCAATTCAAGCAGCTACAATTCTTGCTAGTACGGGACAAACTACTTTATCAAATGTTCCCTTACTTTCTGATGTATACACAATGAATCAAGTTCTTAAATTCTTGAATGTTCACGTTGACTTTAATGAACCGCTCAATGAAGTTACCTTTGACGCCAGCGATAAATTATCTAGTGAGGCTCCTTTTGGGTACGTTTCTAAAATGAGGGCATCATTTGTTGTAATGGGACCACTTTTGGCTCGATTAGGCCATGCTAAAGTTGCGTTGCCTGGTGGGTGCGCGATTGGTTCGCGACCAGTTGATTTACACTTGAAAGGATTACGAGCTTTAGGTGCCAAGATCAGCCAACATGATGGTTACGTTGAGGCTAGTGCCCCAGATGGATTAACTGGAAATGAAATTTATTTAGACTTCCCAAGTGTTGGGGCTACTCAAAATATCATGATGGCGGCAACTTTGGCAAAGGGTAAGACATTCATTCATAATGCCGCTAAGGAGCCCGAAATAGTCGATTTAGCTAATGTGTTAAACAAAATGGGTGGCAAGGTTGTAGGCGCTGGAACTGAACAAATCAAAATTATCGGTGTTGAGCAAATGCATGGTACTGAGCATTCAGTCGTCCAGGATCGAATCGAAGCAGGGACTTTCATGGTTGCTGCTGCTGCCACCAAGGGTGATGTACTCATTGAGGATGCGATTGCTGAACACAATAAGCCTTTAATTTTGAAGATGCGAGAAATGGGTATTTTAGTAACTGAAACCCCTGAGGGAATCAGAGTTATCGGTCCAGATGAATTAAAACCTGTTGATGTTAAAACTATGCCGCATCCAGGATTTCCAACTGATATGCAGCCACAAATGACCATTTTGCAGTTATTGGCTAATGGCAGCAGTTCAATGACTGAGACAGTTTTTGAAAACCGATTTATGCATCTTGAAGAATTAAGGCGAATGAATGCCCAATATGTAATTAATGGCAGAACTGTAATTATGAACGGGCCAACTGATTTTTGTGGTGCTGAAGTTGCCGCTTCTGATTTGAGAGCAGCAGCTGCTTTAGTTATTGCTGGTTTAGTGGCAAAGGGTTATACCCAAGTTACTAATCTTCAGTATTTAGACCGTGGTTATCACAATTTTCACAAAAAGCTTCAGTCGTTGGGAGCTGAAATTCGCCGAGTAAGCGTGGATGACAGTGAAATGGTGCTTCAACAATCTGATAGTTTAAAAAATTAAATATTGATTAACAAATAGGGTTTGTAGAACAAATTAAGTTTTGGTCACAAACTCTTTTTATTATATGAATCTTCAGGGCTGACATCACGATTGTGGTATAATTATGTTTCGAGATAAAAGTTTTTTCAGGAGGATGTTCACAGATGGCAAAAGACATTGGAATCGATTTAGGAACTGCAAACGTACTTATTTACGTTACAGGGAAGGGTATTGTATTAAATGAACCTTCCGTTGTTGCAATCGACACTAGAACTGACAAAGTTTTGGCAGTTGGTTCAGAAGCATATAAGATGGTCGGAAGAACACCAGTTAATATTCGGGCAATTCGGCCGTTAAAAGATGGAGTTATTTCTGATTTTGATGTAACTGAAGAAATGTTGACTTATTTCATTAACAAATTGGATGTAAAGGGATTCCTGTCTAAGCCAAAGATTATGATCTGTGCGCCAACTGGAGTTACCGAAATTGAAAGGAATGCAATCGTCCAAGCTGCTGAAAAAGCCGGCGGCGGCCAAGTATATTTGGAATTGGAACCAAAAGTGGCCGCTGTTGGTGCCGGCATGGATATTTTCCAGCCTCGTGGCAATATGGTTATTGACATGGGTGGTGGTACCAGTGATATTGCCGTTATTTCTCTCGGCGACATTGTTGCTAGCAAATCATTGAGAGTTGCTGGAGACAAGATGAACTCCGAGATTGCTAATTACATTAAACAAAAGCATAATTTGATTATTGGTGAGCACTCTGCTGAAAAGATCAAAATTGAAATTGGCACGGCAAAACCTGATCCCGAAAATTCCAAAGAAATGGAAGTTCGTGGTCGAGATGCTGTATCCGGTATGCCAAGGTCTATTACAATGACTAGTGATGAAATTGCTGAGGCTATTTCAGACACCGTTCAACAAATCATTGACGGTGCAAAAGATGTTCTAGCAGTAACTCCTCCAGAATTAGCTTCAGATATTGTTGATCGTGGAGTTATGCTTACTGGCGGTGGTGCTTTGCTTAGAAATATCGATACTGTTATTGCTGATGCTTTAACAGTTCCAGTTATCATTTCAGAAAATCCGTTGGATAATGTTGCCAAGGGTGCTGGAATTTTATTGGAACATTATATTAAAGACCCTAAGGCTGCTAAACGTAGTAAAGAGGAACAGAAATAAAGTAGTTTAGATTCTGCTCTTAGGTGATTCATGAAAAATATTTTAGTTTTGATGGTTCGTGGTTATCAAAGATTTATATCTCCACTTTTCCCACCAACTTGTCGATATTCTCCTACTTGTAGCAGCTATATGATTACTGCTATTCAAAAGCACGGGGCTTTTAAAGGATTAATTATGGGGACTGCCAGGATTTTAAGGTGTCATCCTTTTATCAAGGGTGGTTATGACCCTGTGCCCGACCATTTTACAATTTTTAGAAATAAAAAAGCTGAAGACCAATATCGACAAAAAATGGGCTTAAAATAGAGTTTCAGGAGTGTGTTATGAGTAAAACCAATAAAAGTGTGGACGTACATGTTAATGAAGCAAAAGATGACCAAGGTCAGTCAATTTATAATTTAATTGTTGAAAAGAAAAACATTGGAACACTTAAACAGCTCGAGCCAAATAAATTCGAAGCTGTAAATCTGGATAATGAGGTGTTTCACGTAAAGACTTACGATGAAGGAATTGCAACATTGATTAAGTATTACAACCTCCATCATTAATTCAAAAGGAGAGGTTCGAACTTTGGATTCACGTAGATCAAGCGAGAACAAAGATAAAATTGATTGGGCAATTGTTTTTTGCATATTAATGCTTGCTCTAATTGGATTGGCATCAATTTTTGTTGCTGCTAGTCACGATACTGGTGGGGCTAGTGTTACTAAACAAGTTGTATCTCAATTAATTTGGTATGCCATTGGTATTATTGCCGTAGCGGTGATTATGCAATTTGATTCTGAACAGCTTTGGAAGGTTGCTCCGTATGCTTACGGTTTTGGGATTTTCCTTTTAGTCGCTGTTTTAGTTCTTTACAGTAGAACTTATTATGCCAACACTGGTGCTAAAAGTTGGTTTGCTTTAGGACCATTAACTTTTCAGCCTTCGGAGGTTATGAAACCTGCTTATATTTTGATGATGGCAAAAGTTGTTGTTGAGCATAATGATAGTCATCCTTTGAGGACAGTTAAAAGTGACTGGACATTAATTGGGAAGCTATTTGCATGGACTATCCCAATTGCCCTTTTGCTACGACTTCAAAACGATTTTGGTACTATGTTGGTATTCTTTGCCATTATGTCTGGCTTAATCATTGTTTCTGGGATTACTTGGAGGATAATTGCGCCGCTATTTTTAGGCGTTGCTGCTGTTGGTGGAACGGCTTTGACGTTGGTTATTTCTAACGCTGGCCGTTCTTTATTAGAGAAAATTGGATTTCAGGAATACCAATTTGCTCGAATTGATACTTGGCTTCATCCAAGCGCAGATACTTCAAACCAAGGTTACCAGTTATGGCAAAGTATCAAAGCAATCGGTTCTGGCGGACTTTTTGGTACTGGTTTTAATGTTTCTCACGTTTACGTTCCAGTTCGAGAATCTGATATGATTTTTTCAGTAATTGGTGAGAATTTTGGATTTTTTGGCAGCGTTATTTTGATCTTCTTATATTTCTTGTTAATATATGAAATGATAAGGGTCACGTTCGATACTAGAAACGTTTTTTATGCATTTATTTCCACCGGTGTTATTATGATGATTCTTTTTCATGTTTTTGAAAATGTTGGTATGAGTATTGGACTTTTGCCACTAACTGGTATTCCACTTCCTTTTGTCAGTGCTGGAGGCTCAGCGCTAATTGGTAATATGATCGGAATTGGCTTGATAATGTCGATGCAGTACCATAATAAGAGCTACATGTTTGGCGCAGACAAAGAGTTCTCATAATAAGGAGCGCGTTAATAATGAGTGAAGATTATTTTTGGACTGAGAATAAAGATGGTGTTACCACAGTTGGTCTTTCTGAATCTGGGCGTGAAGAGCTTGGGCATATTACCTTTGTAAATCTACCTAAAAATGGGGCTAATTTAACTAAAACAAGTACCTTAGTTAATGTCGAGGCCGATAAGGCTGTTTCTGATATTTCATCTCCTGTTGAGGGTAAAATTGTTGAAGTAAATAAAGCTTTAGCAGAAAATCCAGAGCTTTTAAACAGTGATGATAAAAACACTTCATGGATTGCTAAGATTCAAAATTAATTGAACATAGTTACTAAGTTATTAACTTTTAAAGGATTTTTAAAAGACATATACTTACTTTGTAAGGTATGTCTTTTTAGTTTGGAGGAAAAAGGCTATGCAGGAGAAAAAAGTATTTCATGTTAATGGTTATCTGGGACTTTTAGGAGTTTTGATTTTATTAGGATTAAGCGTTTATCTTTGCTGGATCGGCTTTGATGGCAATTCGGTTGGGTTAATTTCGTTTGGGATAGTTGTTTTGTTAGTGGCATTTCTTTGTGCTAGTACTTTAACGATTGTTCAGCCAAATGAAGCTAAGGTTTTAACTTTCTTCGGTAAATATATTGGCACAATTTCTACGTCTGGTTTATATATGACAGTTCCGTTGACTTCTAAAGAGAGTATTTCTTTAAGAGTTAGAAACTTTAATAGTTCAATCATCAAGGTTAATGATTCAAAGGGTAATCCGGTCGAAATTGCTGCAGTTATTGTTTATAAAGTTGTTGATTCGGCCAAAGCCATTTTTAATGTTGAGCAATATGAACAATTTGTCGAAATTCAAAGTGAATCTGCCATTCGTCACGTTGCTAGTAAATATCCGTATGATAGTTTTGACGAAAAGGTTGATACGACCACTTTAAGAGGTAATTCGACCGAAGTTTCAGAAGATTTAAAAAAAGAACTTCAAGATCGGCTTGAAGTCGCTGGCCTAGATGTAATTGAGACACGGTTGACTCATTTGGCCTATGCAACGGAAATTGCCAACGCAATGCTTCAAAGGCAACAAGCAACGGCAATTCTTTCTGCAAGAAAGATCATTGTTCAAGGAGCTGTATCAATTGCTGAAGATGCGGTTGATAAAATTCAACATGATCAATCAGAAAACATAAGTATCGATAAAAGAATTTCGATGATTAATAATGTTTTAGTTTCGATTATTAACGAAAAGGGAACTCAAAACGTTATTAATACTGATTCAATGAAGTAGCTGTTTAAAAAATGTTTTTAAAATATGGCGGTTATTTAGAATCTTAGGTCTTTGCTGCTTTTTCTCAAAAAGTTCCCTTAAATGAGTGATTGCATTTGTAATCTTGTGAGCTTATTGGGAAAGGGACTAGCGGCAAAGGTCTTTTTTTCTCGATTTGTTGACTATTTGGTTCTTTGCGTATATAGTTACTTACATGAGTAATTAAACCAAGACTAGGTTTCACCTAAAGGGATGAGAAAGCAAAATGCAATTCAAATTTAATAGCTCTGAGCCAATTTATCGCCAAATTGCAGATCAAATTGAAGAATCAATCGTAACTGGTGGCTTTATTGAAGATAAACAAATTCCTTCAACTACCGAGATATCTAAAGAGTTTCATATTAATCCAGCAACAGTTTTAAAGGGAATGAATATTGTGGTTGGTGAGGGATTTCTCGAAAAAAGAAGAGGCCTTGGGATGTTTGTTGTCAAAGGAGCTAGAGAGAAAATCCTCAAAAGCAAACGGGATAATTTCTTTGCTAATTATGTTATCCACTTAATTTCAGAGGCAAAAAATCTCAACATTTCTGAAGATGAACTGATTGCATTGATAAAGCGAGGTTTTAGTAAATGAGCGTTTTAGAAGTAAAACATATTTCCAAATCTTTTGGGACATCCAATGTGTTAAGTGATATCAATTTAACTTTTGAGGCTAATAAAATATACGGATTATTGGGACGTAATAGTGCCGGAAAAAGCACTTTACTAAATATTATTACTAACAGAATTTTTGCTGATTCAGGAGAAGTTACAATTGATTCTGAAAATGTTGCCGAAAATGATAGTAAGCTCGGACAAATGTTTTTAATGAGTGAAGTGAATACTTATCCTGCTGGCAGTACACTTTCGTTTATCATTAAACAAACTGAACAGTTATATGGAGGTTTTAACCACCAACTTGCTAATCGTTTGGTTAATGAATTTGAACTTGATTTAAGTCAAAAATTTGGGAAGCTTTCGACTGGCTATAATTCAATATTTAAGTTGGTGTTAGCCCTTTGTGTTCCGGTAAAATTTGTGATATTTGATGAACCGGTTTTAGGGCTAGATGCTAATCACCGGGAGATATTTTATACGGAGCTTTTGCAATCGTATTCGGACACGCCACGAACTATTATTCTTTCAACTCATTTGATAGAAGAGATCACTCAAATCATCTCTGACGTCATTGTCATTGATCACGGCAATATATTATTGGATCAAACAGTAGAAGATGTTCTTTCTAAAACCCATGCTGTGGCCGGCCCAAGTTCAGATGTAAATCAATATACTAATGGTCTTAATGTGATTGGCTCAGAAACAATGGGCAATCTTAAAACTAATTACGTATTTGGAGATTTAGATGACCGAATTTTGCCGGATACCGTTCAGCTTTCCAAATTTGATCTGCAAAAGTTGTTTATATTTTTGACAACTGGAGCACCAGTGAAAGGTGGTAATAAGGGTGAAAATTAGGCAAGTCACTAAAATGTTACTCACTAAGGATATCAAAACTTTAATTTACACTTATCTATACACTTTTGCTATCCTGATGGTTCTTCCGTTTTTAATAAATCTTTTGACTGGGACTTTAAAATACTTTTCTTTTACTTCAATTTTAAAAAATATGCCTTTTGGGACGGTCTTTTCAATTTATTTAATCGTGATTAGTTCGATCTCCTATGAAAGTTTTAAAATGTTTATTCAAAATGGTATTTCGAGAAGGACTTTTTTTATCGGTAAGTTAAGTACGTTAATGATTTTAATTTTGATTGGGGATTTCATTAATTTGTTGTTTGGGTACTTAATTCAAATCCCTTTGGTTGGTTATGAACGGTTCAATTTGTTTATGGGCTCTTATGCTGGGTTCTTTCATAATGTTTTTGCCAGTGTTTTATTTAATTATTTAATGAGTGGTCTTTTGCTTATTTGTCTGGTTACTTTTGTCATGGCATTTGGAAGTGCAATGTCATTGTTGTCAAAAAGGCTGCAAAGGCTCATGGTGATCGGAATTCCAATTATCGGGATTATCTTAATTTTTATTGCGACTAGTTTATGGCATTCTATGGCCTATAAAGGAACTTGGATGTTGAATTTGTTTAAACTAGTTGTCGGTTTCAATGCAGGAAATCAATTGAATCCTTTCCCATTGATCTCATTCTTATTGGTCTTTAGTATAGTTTTTGCCGCAATTGCTAGATTTTTCTTTTCAAAGAAGCAGCTGAAGAGAGAGTAAAAAAAGAGAGATCGAAACTTTGGGCAGGTTCTTAAGGTTAAGCAAATGTTTTAAATCAGCGAAAATCAAAATGTTTTTCAAGATTCGCCTGAACCTTTGGAAGCTAAACCGTTGAAGTTTCAATCTCTTTTTGTCTTTGAATACCAAGAAATTTACTTTAATTCATGGTATACTTAAGTTTCTGATAACTAACGAATGGGATGAAATTTTTTATGAAAAATAATAAGAAGCTCCACGTGGGGCTGCTCTTTGGTGGTAATTCATCAGAGCATGATGTTTCTAAGCGGTCGGCCCATAATATTTATGATGCCATGGATAAAAGCAAATACGATATTAGTTTGTTTTTAATGACTAAAAATGGGTATTTTTTGAGCCATGAGGATTCGGCCAGGGTCTTTGATGGTGAACCTGAAGATAAAGTTGCTGCTGAAGAAATGGCAAAGGCGGATCTTAAAAATCCTTTAGCACCAATTATTAACTTGAGTAAGGAAAGTGACATTGACGTTTACTTTCCTATGATTCACGGGAATATTGGTGAGGATGGCACAATTCAGGGTCTCTTGAGACTTTTGCAAAAGCCTTATGTTGGTACCCCAATTCTTGGTTCCGCAATGGGCTTTGATAAAGATATCACCAAGCGGATTTTAACTTTAGCTGGCATTTCAAATACCAAGTATGAACTTTTAACTCCTCAGACTGCGAACAATTATTCTTATGAAGATTTAGTAGATGAGTTGGGAAAGATTTTGTTTCTTAAACCGGCTAATCAGGGCTCTTCCGTTGGCATTCATAAAGTTGAAACAAAAGCACAATTTGTATCTGGATTAGCAGATGCCTTTCGCTATGACGAAAAAGTTTTAGTGGAAGAAGCAATCGAAGGTCCAGAAGAATTAGAAATTTCAATTCTTGGAAATCAAGATCCAATTGCTTCTAAGGTAGGAGCGATTAAGGTTCCCAAAGGCGACGCCTTTTATACTTATGACAACAAGTTTGTTGATGCAAGTAAGGTAAAATTTGATGTCCCAGTAGATATTCCTGATACTCTTAACAAGCAGTTAACTCAAATGGGGCTGGATTCTTATAAGGCGTTAGGTCTAAAAGGCATGGCGAGAATCGACTTTTTGGTTTCTGGCCAAGGTAAACCCTACGTTAGTGAAGTTAACACTATTCCTGGTTTTACAAATATCAGTTTATATCCTCAACTCTTTTTGGCTTCAGGAATTTCCTATGAGGATCTCATCGACCGTTTGATTAAGTTGGCGCAAGAGGAGTTTGAATTTCAGTCAAAAATACTGCATGATTTCAAACCTTTGGATCCAAGTGATCAAAAAATTAATGAATAAAAACAAAAAAACGACAGTCAACCTAGAGTCTGGGAAACTGCCGTTTTATTGCTTATTAAATGATTTAGACATAATGAATTAACGATCAGAGAGAAGAAAAATTACTATGAATACTGGCTCAAATAAAATTGTAAATTACTTTTGGGGATTTATTGCGATTAATCTTTTTATTCGATTTTTTGTTATAACTTTTCCCTCAGTTTTAATTACTTGGACTGGGTTTATTCTATTTTTTATTTCATTTTTGAATCTCTTGATATCAAGTTGTAAGTTTTCATTTTCTCGCGATAACCTTGTTTTAGGATTGCCTTACGTCACGTTTAGCCTTGCCGGACTTTGGTTTTTTTTGTTACTAATGCCGCTTGGACTTTTTGGCTTTACGGGAATTCTTAAAACTAGCTTTGGCCTCAATGGTACTGAATTTACCTTCCTGACAATAAATCGAATTAAAATTTTAATCATTTTGGCTGTGATTTACATTTTGATCCTTCTCTGCTCCTTGAGATTCAGGTCCATATTTCAGATCTTAATTGAAAGACCTAATTTATCTTTATCGACTTTATTTAGTGAAGCAAAGAAGCAAACAAGTTTTAAAGACAGTTTGGACAACTTCTTTAGGTTGATTGCAATGCTTGTTACGACCTGGATTTACATTGGTTTAATTGCTGGAATAAACTATCTTTTTGTGAACCAAATTTTGGTCATAATCAGCCAAGTCTTAATTGACATTGGGGTTCTAGCTTTTCAGACGTTAATCGTTTTTGATGTGGTGGGGATTAATTTTGCTGAAATTAAGCCGCGGAGAAATTTATACCCTGTCCTTGGGCTAATGTTAATTTCAGCATTCTTTAGTGGGTTAACTTTTACAAAATACAACTTTTACGATCAACCGCAAACAATTATTGCCCACCGAGGGGTTGTTAATAATGATGGTCCAGCTAATAATATGCAATCGCTAAATAAGACTAGTTCGCTTCACTTTCCTTATTCAGAAATGGACGTCCAAGAAACTAGGGACCATCATTTTATTGTTCAGCATGACGACAATATTATAATTAGCGGTAAAAGTTATTTGGTAAATGATTTGACTTTAAAAGATGTTCAACGAGCCAAAAAAGTTGAGCTTTTTAATAGTTATCTTCGAGACGCTAAAAGAAATGGCCAGAAAATAATTGTTGAATTAAAAGTTACTAATCATTCTGATCCCAATATGGGGACTAGATTTGCTAAACAATTTAAAAGCCAATTAATTTCTGGTCAGGACATGGTGCACTCTGTTGGGTACCCATATTTACGCCAGGTAAAAAAAATTATTCCACAGATAAAAGTTGGCCTTGTGACAATGCTAAATTTCAGTGATTTAAGAGGATATCAAGTTGATTTTTATTCTATCCAACACATAACGCTTAACAACTTTTTGATTTCACAACTGAAAGAGACTGGCCGGCCAATTTATTCCTGGACTGATGATAATCCTTTAGGAATGAGGAGACTTATCTTAATGGGTGTAAACGGGCAAATCACAGACAGGGCTGATCTATTACGGGGTCTTAATCAAAATACTCCTCAAAATTATTCTTTGTTGTTGCTAAATTCTTTGATGAATTATTCCTAATTTTTCGTATTTATCTTTGTTAGGGGATGATTGTAATCGTAAAACGTTGCCCATGGGCTACTAAAAGCCCACAGTTAATGATTTACCACGATACCGTTTGGGGCAAACCAACATTTGACTCGGCTAAATTATTTAAAGCCCTATCACTAGAAATTATGCAGGCTGGTCTGACATTTGATACCGTTTTAAAATTTGAAGATGGGATGGATGAGACGTTTAAGGATTTCTCGGTTAACTACCTTGCCAAGTGTTCGGATAAGGACATCCAAAAGTTTCTGCAAAATAAAAAAGTCATCAGAAATCGTGCGAAGATTACTGCGTTAATTGAAAATGCTAAAATAGTTAAATCTAATCCAAATATTTTGGTTAATCTAACTTGGGAGCCGGTCAATTTTACTCAGCTTGATCATTTGCTTCAGTCTGCTCCCCAAACTGAAGACTATTCGGAATTTCTAAAAAAATTTCTCGGACCCTTTAAAGCAAAGGGATTTGCCAGAATTGGTAAGGTGACTCTTTATAGTTATCTGCAAGCCGTGGGTGTAGTGAACGATCACTTGTTGGATTGCGATTTTCGTTAACTCAGTTTTTAAAATTGCCAACTATCCTTTTAATTCGTTATACTAGTTTCCAGTTAGGAAACTGAGAGATGAACTGAAAGGATTTTATTATTAAAAAATATGATGTTAACAAAATTAATGGATCATTGATTAAAAAAACAAGGGTCAAGCTTGGACTATCACAAGCAGATCTAGCAAAAGGCATTTGTTCTCAAGGAACAATTAGTGGAATTGAAAAATTTGATAAAGTGACGCGATTTAATACTTTATCGCAAATCTGTGAACGACTTCATTTAGAATTAGAAGATATAAATCACCCCAAGACAAAAGAGTTGAAAAGACTAAAACAAGTCGAGAATCATCTTGTTCATCATAATTTTGCTAAGGCAGCCTTAAGTTTTGAAGAAATTCCAGTGGAAAAAGTTAATAATAGTTTTCAGCAAATAAGATATGAATGTATCCTCGGACATATTAACTTGGGATACTATCATAACCTGGATGAGGCAGCTTTTCATTTTACCAAAGTGATTAGCCGACCTCTGGAAGACAAAGTCGATTTTTATATTGCGTGGTCAAATTATGGTATGGCTACAGTGTGGAAAAGAAAACAAGCGCCCAAGAAAAGTCTTGAGTTTTTAGAACAGGCAGTTTCAGTATTAAGAACTATTAAACTTGCTAAAAAGCAAGATTACTCCAGAAATACTGATTTAATTATTGAGATCCTTTCAGAATTATATGAGCTGCAAGAATTTCAGCGAGTGATTGATTTATCCGCTGAGGTAGAAACATTTTTGTTGAGCCAAAAATACCACTACAAGTTGGATTTTTTAAAGGATTTTCGGGCAAGGTCATTGCGGGCGCTTGGAAAACAAAAGCAGGGGTTCTCTGAACATTTGAGGCATGGGCTCATGCAAAAAGTGCCGGAAATTTTTCTTTGATGACAAAAATTGAGAAGAAGTATGCCAAGTTTTTTGAAATGATGGGATATTACCGGAATAACTTATCTAACGAACCTATTTGGGATATTTAATTCTCTCTAAATTATAAATAAAAAATGACGTAAAGCATGAATTGCTTTACGTCATTTTTGGTTAAAAAGTTATTAGTTATTTCTACTTTTTGCTGGAGCAACTGCAGGCTTATTATCCAATCCAGTTCTAACAACCAAAACATCACAAATTGCTGTTCTGGTAACATATTCGGTAACCGAACCAATTAAAAGTCGTTCAACTGCATTTAATCCTGTGGCACCAATCATAATTAGATCAATGTTTAGATTAGTTGGAATATCATGAGCGATAACCGTTTTTGGTGAACCATATTCGATCGAGTAGTCGACATCGTCAAGTCCAGCTTTTTTTGCCTCTGCAATATACTTATCAAGAGTAGTTTTTGCAGTATCAGTAACTTGTTCAACCATTGATGTATCAAAGCTAGAAATATTTTGAAAAGCTCTTGTATCAATAACGTGTACTAAATGAAGCGATGCCTTATTTCGTAATGCGACAGCAATTCCTTTTTTAAAGGCCAGTTCGGCTTCATATGAACCATCAACTGGTACTAAAATTTCCTTGTATTGTTGGATCATCATATCCACCCCTTGTAATTCCTATTTAACTTAATTGTACGTTATTTTTTTTAAATTACAAAGGATTATCCTAGTGTTTCACTGATTTATTAATTTAATTAACATTAGTTGCCAATATTTTTCATAACATATGACATTAAGACCATTTCACAGATGGTTGCTGACAATATTAGGATAATCAAGGCAGCTATTTCCAAAAGTGGATTATTAAATGCCATACAGATAAATGTTAATATACTTAAGATCAAAAGTAACCAAGCAGAAATCGTCATTTCTTTTTTTAGAACTGGATGCTTGGCGACTTTCAATTTAAAAAATTCTGCTTCAGAATTTAAATGAGAAAAAAGATAGTAACTTAAAAATATAGCTATTAAAACAATGACAATCATCAATATAGTAATTAACAAAACGTTCAACTCCATATTTTAGTCTTTTGTAGCTTGCTTTAGTTTTAAATATTGCTCTTTAAACGCTTTTTCAATTCGACCATTATCTTTTGGCTGATAGTAATGATCATTCTTGATTTTATCCGGTAAATACTGCTGCTTAACCCAGTCGTTAGGATAATCATGAGGGTACTTATAAGTGGTTCCATGTCCAAGTTTTGCTGCCCCTTTATAATGAGCATCCTTGAGATGGTCGGGAATATCACCAAAGTTGCCTTCTTTTACGCGGGAAACTGCTGCATCAATCGCTATCATGGCCGAATTAGATTTGGGACTTAAACATAACTCGATTATTGCATTTGCCAAGGGGATTCTTCCTTCCGGTAAACCTAGTTGTTTTGCTGCTTGAGTAGCCGTAAATGCTCTTTGACATGCAGCCGGGTTGGCAAGCCCAATGTCCTCGTAGGCAATAACAATCAAGCGACGAATTAAAGAAATCAAATCACCGGCTTCTATTAAACGGCTGGCATAGTGTAGAGCCGCATCAACATCGGAACCTCGAATTGATTTTTGAAAAGCAGAAATAACGCCATAATGAGCATCACCGTTCTTGTCGGCGTAAAGGGATTTTCTTTGTAAACATTCTTCTACAACACTTAGACTCACATTGATTTTGCCATTCTTAGGGGTTGTAGATTTCACTGCTAATTCTAAGGCATTTAGGGAACTTCTCAAATCACCATCTGTTCCTTTTGCCAACAAATTTAACGCTTCAGCTGATAAATCAACATCAAAATTCCCAAGACCGTTTTGTTTGTCTTTTAATGCGCGGTTAATAGCAGTTTTGATTTCTTCTGGTTTGAGAGGATGGACTTCAAAGATTTGGGTTCGACTTCTAATTGCCGGATTAATGGTGATGTATGGATTCTCTGTTGTTGCGCCGATTAAAATAATTGAGTCATTTTCCAGTAGGGGGAGCAAAAAATCTTGTTTAGTCTTATCCAAACGATGAATCTCATCAAGAAGTAACACGACAGTGCCACTCATTTTAGCTTCTTCGGCGACAATCTGGAGATCCTTTTTTGTATCAGTTGCCGCATTTAGAATTCGAAAAGCATATTTTGTGGATCCAGCAATGGCACTAGCAATACTGGTTTTTCCAGTTCCAGGTGGCCCGTATAAAATCATTGATGATAGTAACTTGGCTTTGACCATTCTACTGATGATTTTTCCGGGGCCAACAAGATGTTTTTGACCGACAATATCTTCAATTCTTTTTGGACGCATCCTGTAAGCAAGAGGTTGTTGCACTGTTAGTCTCCTCTGATTTTTGATCACTAATTTTTTATTTAAAGTTAAGAAAAACGCTTTGCAGTATCGCAAAGCGTTTTAAATGAATTATTAAAGTTTGTTGTAGTATTCAACGATTAATGATTCATCAATATCAGCATCAAGTTCTTCACGTTGTGGAAGACGAACAAGAGTACCTTCAAGCTTGTCAGCATCAAAACTGACATAAGGAGGACGGCCAACAACTGCATCGACAGCATCCTT
>DIDF01000080.1:0-16878 GCA_002418005.1 Lactobacillaceae bacterium UBA5807 | reverse complement strand
CCTTCACGAATTTTACCAGCACGGTTAAATGTGTTAGAAAATTGACGCTCAGTCAAACCATACATATAACGAAGCTTTTGCTTTTCTTTTAATTGCACGCCGTATTCTGAAAGTTTGCTGCGACGACCCTGACCATGATCACCAGGTGCATAAGGACGACGAGCAAGTTCTTTACCAGTACCCGAAAGTGAGATACCTAAACGACGAGAAATTCTCCAACTTGGACCAGTATATCTAGACATAAAAAATCCTCCAATAAATTTTTGGAGTAAAATAAGCCATTACAAACTTAGTATTCGTGCATATTGCTTTGCAACTTTCGCCCAAGCAGCCGATTGGGTTACTAATAGAACCATCAAGGCAACAATATGTTGACGAGCTTACCGCTTGTTGCTGCATTATTTTACACAATAGTTAGTATATAATAATTTTGTTGAGTTAGTCAATATGTTTTACAAACACCTGGACAAACTCTTTTAAAACTTCTTCGTCTTCTTGAGAAAAACGATCAAGCACTGGAGAATCAATATCTAAAACGCCAATTCTCTTAGCTTGTGTTTCGACTGGAATGACCATTTCTGATTTTGAATTTGCATCACAAGCAATGTGGCCGGCAAACTGATGTACATCGGCTACTCGGATCGCTTTGTCTTTTTGAAAAGCTGTTCCAACAACGCCAGTGCCATTTTTAATGTGCATACAAGCAACGTTTCCTTGAAATGGGCCTAAAATCAATTCATCTTTTGCGGCCACATAACGATAGAATCCAACCCAATTAATCTTTTCTAGGTATTGGTTTAGTAGGGCACTAGCATTGGCCATGTTTGCCACTAAGTCAGACTCGTCGGTTAAGAGGGCATCTAATTGCTGATTTAACAAGTTTTCAACTTTTTCCATAAACTGATTTTCTCCTATATAAAATTATCCAAATTTAAGCAACAACCAACAAACTACTATGATATAATGCATTTTAGAGCACTTTTTATTACTACATATTATATTTAATTACGAAAAAAATCTACTAAAAACTTTCGAAGGATGGGATTAGATGCTTAACTTTGTGATTGGACTCATTATTATACTGGGAATTTGTTATGGGGCATTCTTTTTTTATCAGCGGCAGACTTTAAAAAAGGTTAGTGCTTTGGAAAACAAAAAGAATAGTTTAAGTAAAATTCCGCTAGACGATGAATTTGAGTTAACCAAAAAGATGAATTTGACCGGTGAATCCCAGAAGAAGTTTGACCAACTACATAATAAATACCAGTTACTTCAAAACCAGATGATTCCAAATATTGATAGTCTTGTTAAAGATGTTAAACAAGATAGCACAAGCATTAATGTTATAAAAACCAGAACTGACCTTGCTAATGCAACTGATTCTGTTAATACCGCCGATCAGACAATTAAAGACATTCAAGCAAGTCTTGCCCAAATTAATGATTTGAACAAAAAACATAAGCAGGCTGTTAAAAAACTTGAAAATAAGTATGAACAAATGCGGGCTGATTTGTTAGATAAAAACGCAGAGTTTGGCCCGAGCATTGATCAAATGGAAAAAATGTTGTCTGATATTGAAACTGATTTTGATAAATTTTCTAATCTCACTAAGAATGGTGATCCAGATGGTGCTCAGTCAGTTTTAGAAAAGGTTACTTCTGCTACTAATACCCTAGATTCTTATATGCAAAAAGTACCTGGGCTCTATCATTCCTTGTCTAAAGATTTTCAAGATCAGATAAATGAAATTAGTTCTGGCCATGATCAAATGAAAAAGCAGGGATATAATTTTAAGAATGATAAGTTTGCGGACAGAATTTCAGATATTAATCAAAGAATTCAACAAAATCTAAATAAGCTGAGTACTTTAGATGTTGGCATGGTTGAAAAAAATTCTAATGATATTGAAACTGATATCGACTCTTTGTATGGTATTTTGGGTGAAGAATACAAGGCTAAAAAACAGGTTGATAAACGTACTAATGAACTCTCAAAATATATTGATCATGTTCACCGCCAAAATGAGGATCTTTCCTCAGCAATTGAAAAACTAAACCGTGATTACGTTTTAGTTCATGGCGAAATTGAGAATGATCGTCAGTATACTCAACAGATTAGTGATCTAAAAAAGAATTTTGATCAAATTGAAAATACCATCAGAGACGATAAGGCCATTTTTTCAGATGTAGATCAGCAGCAGTTAAAGATGGTTAGAGATCTTAGCCAAATTGAAAAATCACAAAGAGATCTTTTTGAGTCCATCAGCAAGATCCCTGCTCAAGAAAAGAGTGCCAGAGATCAACTTTCAAAATTTGATCTGAATATGCGTAATAAAAAGCGAGTTATTGACAATTTAAACTTACCAGGATTGCCCGAAAGTTATACTAAGAGTTTCATTTCAGTTGTTAGGGAAATTCAAAAGTTGGACAAAGCAATGATTCAGCCACAAATTAATATGGATGATGTGTCAAAACAGCTTCAAGTAATTGAATCTGATTTGGATAAATTGACCGAAACGACTGGTAAGTTGATTGATAATGCTGTTTTATCTGAACAGGGCATGCAGTATGCCAATCGGTTTAAGCTTTCAGATCCTGCGGTTGCTCAGGCGATTGAGGATGCCCAACGGGTATTTTCTCAACAATATGATTATGAGCAAAGTATGCAAATTATTGGTGATGCGTTAGAGAAAGCTGAAAAAGGGTCCTTTAAACGGATCCAAGAGAGTTATTTAAACCAAAAAGAGTCTCAGGGCCAAAGTGTTTCTGAGGAACCTGAAGAAGTTTAAACTTTAAATTTAAACCAGCCAGCAGTTATGGCTGGCTTTTTTTGTCCAAATAAAATATATGATTGACAGTAAATTTTATGCTGGGATTTTGCTTGCTTTTTATTTTATCTTTTTTGGTGTAAAATCTATGAAAGTTGTCTTATTGGAGTCGAACCAATAAATTTAGAAGAGGGTTTCAGATGATTTATTTTGATAATAGTGCCACTACTCAAGCACTACCGGAAGTTTTAGATACGTACCAGCAAGTTAGCGAAAAGATATGGGGGAATCCTTCAAGCCTTCATAATTTTGGTGAACAAGCTTTTAATTTGCTGGAACAGTCACGAAAGCAGATTGCCGATTTAGTCGGTGTTCATCAGGATGAGATATTTTTTACTAGCGGAGGTACTGAAGGGGATAACTGGGTCCTTAAAGGAACTGCGATTGAAAAACGCCAGTATGGTAAACATTTAATTACTACAGCTGTGGAACATCCTGCTGTTCATAATTCAATGGAACAGTTAAAAAATCTTGGATTTGATGTTACTTATCTTCCCGTGGATAAAGAAGGAAGAATATCTGTTGATGATCTCAAAAATGCTATTAGAGACGACACCATTTTAGTTTCTGTTATGGCAGTCAATAATGAAATTGGAACAATCCAACCAATCAAAGAAGTTGGTGAGTTATTAAAAAACTATCCAAAAATTCACTTTCATATTGATGCTGTCCAGGGTATCGGTAAGGGCATTCAAGACCAGATCTTTAATGATCGGGTTGATTTTGTAACCTTTTCTGGTCATAAATTTCATGCACCTCGCGGAATTGGCTTTATGTACAAACGACGGGGAAGAAAAATTGCTCCACTAATGGATGGCGGCGGCCAAGAAAAAGGTCTTCGTTCAGGAACTGAAAATTTGCCAGCAATTGCTGGGATGGCCAAAGCTTTGAGACTCCTTTTTGAAAAGGAACCTCAAGCTATTAAAACTGAAAGAGAAATTAAACAAAGAATCATTGATCACATTAGCAAATTTGACAAAATTGTCCTTTTTTCAAAAAATGACTCTGGTTTTGCTCCTCACATCCTTTGCTTTGCTATTAAGGGAGTTCGTGGTGAAACAATTGTTCACGCCTTTGAAAAATACGGAATTTATATTTCAACTACTAGTGCCTGTTCGTCAAAAAAGCACATTCCATCCAGTACTTTAGGAGCCATGAAGATTCCAGAATCTTTGTCTACAAGTGCTGTGCGGATTTCTTTAGGCGATCAAAATACTTTAGAAGAGGCAGACAAGTTTATTGAAACCTTTGATAAACTTTATGATGAGTTTGATAAGTTAGGATAGGGGGCTGTCTATGAAATACACTGAAATTATGGTGCGCTATGGTGAACTTTCTACCAAAGGGAAAAATCGTAAAGATTTTGTTTCTCAATTGGGAAAAAATACCCGAGCAGTTTTGAAGGGGTTTCCTGAGGTAGTTGTTAAAGCTCAGCGCGACAGAATGCACGTTGCCTTAAATGGAGCTGATGACCTTAAAGTTATTGCTAAATTAAAAGGTGTTTTTGGCATTGAAAACTTTTACCCATCTATTAAACTCGAAAAAAATATGGATGTCATCAAAAAGACTGCCTTAGAGATGGTTCAACAACAGTTTAAGTCAGGAAAAACTTTTAAAATTAATACTCGCAGACAGGACAAAAGTTTTCAGTATCACACTGATCAAATCAATAATATGCTCGGCGATTTTATTTTAGAGAATGTTCCTGGGATTTCTGTGGATGTAAAGAATCCCGATATTGCAGTCAGAGTTGAAATCCGCCAAAATGGGGCTTTTCTTTCCTCAGAGTTAATCCATGGAGCAGGTGGGCTACCCGTTGGCACAGGTGGTCGGGCAACCATGATGCTTTCAGGAGGAATTGATTCGCCGGTCGCAACTTACATGGCCATGAAGCGCGGTGTCAGAATTGACATGATTCACTTTTATAGTCCGCCTTATACTAGTGAACAGGCTTTGGCCAAAGCCAAGCAGCTAACTTCTGTTCTGGCAGGTTATAGTGGCAGCATTCAGTTCATTCAGGTGCCATTTACTAAAATTCAAGAAACTATCAAAGAGAAGGTTCCTGAAGGATACTTAATGACCATTCAAAGGCGGATGATGTTAAGATTGGCCGCTAAAATTACTACTGATCGTCATTGCACTGGTGTCTTCACTGGCGAAGCTCTTGGACAGGTGGCATCTCAAACCTTGGAAAGCATGATGGCCATCAATGATGTTACTAATTTGCCAGTATTGAGGCCATTAGTTTCAATGGATAAAACTGAAATTATTAAAATTGCCGAAAAGATTGGCACTTATGATCTTTCAATTTTACCTTATGAGGATTGTTGTACTATTTTCACACCACCTTCGCCAAAAACGAAACCAAATTTGGAAAAGTCCCGTAAATTTGAAAAGTATATCGATGTTGATGGATTAATGAAAAATGCTTTGGAAAACATTAAAATTACAAACATCAAACCAGATGAAAACTTCTTAAACTCTCAACAGGATGTTTTTGCCGAATTATTATGATTAATGTTGTACGAAACAAACTTTATTAGTTAGGAGTGATTCAGGAATGGAAGTTACAGTTAATGGGAAACCAGAAGAATTATATGGTAATCCTCCAGAAGTGGGAGATCAACTTCCAAAGTTCAAACTGGAAGATGCAAATGGCAATAAAGTAAAAACTGCTAATATTCTTGGTAAAGTAACTGTTTTGACCACGGTTCCAGATATTGATACTCCTGTTTGTTCAATGGAGACTCGTAAATTTAATCAACAAGCCGATAAGTTTCCTGATGCCCAATTTTTAGCCGTTTCCAATAATACAGTTGAACAGCAAAAAGATTGGTGTGCTGCTCAGGGAGTCGCTAATTTAAAGATGCTTTCTGACGAACAACTTTCGCTTGGCTATGCTATGAAACTTTATATGACCAATATGGGTGTTCTTGCGCGAACAATTTTCATTATTGATAAGTCCGGAAAAATTGTTTATCGCCAAATTGTTCCAGAAATTGCGCAGGAACCAAACTACGATGAAGCTCTTAAAGCTTTAGAAAAAATTGTAAAGCGTGTTGACGACTAACGATTTGTTGTTTATGATTAGAACTAATTTAAGCGGTGATCAAGAGAGTAATTTTCTACTTAGTTTCAGAAAAAGAACGGAAGCTGTGAAGTTCTTACTAAGTGGTCAATGAAAGTAGCTTGTGAGCTAATCACCTGAGACTTTTCGATGATGATTCGGTTTTATCTAACCGTTACCAAGATAGTTAAGTGGGGTTCATAGAACCCAATTTAGGTGGTACCGCGAACACTTCGTCCTAATTTAAGGATGGAGTGTTTTTATTTACATAAAAGAAAGGGGTAACAATATGGCAGACAATAACAAAGATATGTCCACCAAATACGATCCAAATGCGATCGAAAATGGTCGTTACAAAGAATGGTTAGACGAAGGGGTGTTTCGCCCAAGTGGTGATAAAAAGGCAAAACCTTTTTCGATTGTTCTTCCACCGCCTAATGTTACTGGCAAACTTCATTTAGGTCATGCTTGGGATACTACTCTCCAAGATATGATTATCAGAAGAAAGCGAATGCAGGGCTACAATACCCTTTGGCTGCCAGGAATGGATCATGCTGGAATTGCTACTCAGGCGAAAGTTGAAGCTAAGCTAAGAGATCAGGGAATTTCCCGTTATGACTTAGGCCGAGAAAAGTTTGTCCAAAAAGTCTGGGAATGGAAAGATACTTTTGCTGCCACAATTAAAGAACAGTGGGCTAAACTTGGCCTTTCACTTGATTATGAACGTGAACGGTTCACCTTGGATAAGGGCTTGTCTAAGGCTGTTCGCCGTGTGTTTGTTGACCTTTATAACAAAGGCCTAATTTACCGGGGAGAATATATTATTAACTGGGATCCCCAGGCAAGAACCGCACTGTCTGACATTGAAGTTATTCACCATGATGATAAAGGTGCCTTTTACCATGTTAAGTATCCTTTCACTGATGGAACAAAATTTCATGGCAAAGACTATATTGAAATCGCTACTACCCGTCCAGAAACTATGATGGGTGATACTGCGGTTGCCGTTAACCCTGATGATGAAAGATATAAGGACATTGTTGGCAAGCATGTCTTGGTTCCTTTGGTAAATCGTGAAGTGCCAATTATTGCTGACTCATATGTTACGCCAAGCTTTGGAACTGGGATGGTTAAAATTACTCCAGCCCACGACCCTAATGACTTTAAGGTTGGGAATCGTCATAACCTGAAACGAATTAATACTATGAATGAAGATGCCACCATGAATGAAAATGCTGGCAAGTATCAGGGCATGGACCGATTTGAAGCTCGAAAAGCCATGGTGAAGGATCTGCAAGACCAAGGTCTAATTATTAAAATTGACCCAATTGTTCACTCCGTTGGCCATTCAGAAAGAACTGGCGTTCAAGTTGAAGCTCGTCTTTCGACCCAATGGTTTGTTAAAATGAAGCCATTAGCTGAACAAGCAATTAAGAATCAGTCAACCGATGATGCGGTTAATTTCTTCCCCGGCAGGTTTGAAGGAACCTTTACTCAATGGATGGAAAATGTTCATGATTGGGTTATTTCCAGGCAGCTTTGGTGGGGCCATCAGATCCCGGCATGGTACAACAAGAAAACCGGCGAAACATACGTTGGTATGGAAGCTCCAAAGGATGCGGAAAACTGGAAGCAAGATCCAGACGTTTTGGATACCTGGTTCTCATCTGCCTTATGGCCATTTTCAACTTTAGGTTGGCCAGACAAAGGTTCAGATTATAAGACTTGGTTCCCAACAGATACTTTGGTTACCGGTTATGATATCCTCTTTTTCTGGGTTTCTAGAATGATATTCCAAAGTTTGGAATTTACAGGTAGAAGACCATTTAAAGATGTTTTGCTTCATGGATTGATTCGTGATAGCCAAGGACGTAAGATGTCCAAGTCCCTTGGAAATGGGATCGACCCAATGGATGTCATTGATAAATATGGGGCTGATGCTTTAAGATGGTTCCTTTCAATTGGTGGTACTCCTGGTCAGGACTTGAAGTTCACGTATACTAAGATGGATTCGGCCTGGAACTTTATTAACAAGATTTGGAATGCCAGTCGTTACGTTATTATGAATACTAGTGACGTGGATAAAATTGAACTTCCTGATAAATCTGAATGGCAACTTTCTGATCGTTGGATCTTAAGTCGGCTAAATGCTACGATTGCTCA
Source organism: Lactobacillaceae bacterium UBA5807 (assembly GCA_002418005.1). GTDB lineage: Bacteria > Bacillota > Bacilli > Lactobacillales > Lactobacillaceae > Lentilactobacillus. The sequence goes on along the minus strand of DIDF01000080.1, from coordinate 8,821 downwards.
CGTTAACGAAGAATTTGAGAAGTATAATTTTGGTGAATCTGGTCGGGCTATGTACGACTTCATTTGGAATGATTTTTGCGATTGGTATATTGAAATTAGCAAGGAAGCATTGCAAAGCGATGACACTAAGCTAAAAAAGAACACGGAACAAATTCTGGCATATGTTTTAAATCAAACTTTAAAATTGATTCATCCGGTAATGCCTTTTGTCACAGAGTACCTTTGGCAGAAGATGCCTCATACTGGCAAATCAATTGTCACAGCTTCTTATCCTGAAGCCAATGATAAACTTAATGATCCGGCTTCAGAAAAGAAGATGGAGTCGGTCATTGAGTTAATCAAAGCTGTTCGAAACATTCGTTCAGAAGCCAATGCCCCGTTATCATCACCAATTAATTTATTAGTTCAAACCGATAGTGATGAACTAAAGCAGATCTTTAAAGAAAATCGAAATTACATTGATCGGTTTACCCATGCTGATAAATTTGAAATTGGTAGTGACGTTCAGGCTCCGGAGCTTTCAATGTCAGCTGTTATAACCGATGCGACTATTTACGTTCCTCTTGCCGCTTTGGTTGATCTTAATGAAGAACAGGCTAGAATGCAAAAAGAGGTTAAAAAATTCGAATCGGAAGTTGCCCGTTCAACTAAAAAGTTGGGTAATCAACGATTCGTTGAAAATGCCCCTGATAAAGTTGTTGACGAAGAAAAAGAAAAGAAAGCTGATTATGAATCCAAGTTAGAGGCCGCTAAAGATCGACTGAAACAAATTCAAGGTCAACTATAATTTCTTTTAAAATAATAAAATGGAGCCTAGTTAGTTTAGGGCTCCATTTTTTGAGGAGAAAAATATTAATGATTCACAATTACGATGAAACTTTAGCTTTTATTCATGGCAGAACAAAATTTAAAAAAATCCCAACCCTAAAGCGAATGAGACGACTTTTGGACGAAATTGGTGCCCCAGACAAGCAAATTACCGCAATTCATGTTGCGGGAACAAATGGTAAGGGTTCAACAGTGGCCTTTTTGAAAAACCTGTTTGAAGTTGAGGGGTTAAAAGTGGGTACCTATACTTCACCGTTTTTAACTCGTTTTAACGAGCGAATCAGTGTGAATGGAAAGCCCATTCCTGATGATGATTTAGTATCGATGACTCAACAAATTTATCCAGTAATTATGAAATTGGATAAGCAGCTCCCTGAAGGGGGGCCAACTGAATTTGAGATTATTACTGCGGTTATGTTCCTTTATTTTGCTAAAATCAAGGTTGATATTGCCATTGTGGAAGCAGGTTTAGGTGGACTATTTGATTCAACAAATGTTGTTTTACCTAAAGTTTCGGTTATTACCTCTGTTGGTTGGGATCACATGCAGCTTTTAGGAAATACTTTGGCAAAAATTGCTTACCATAAAGCTGGAATTATTAAACCAGGAATTCCAGCTGTTGTCGGTGGGGTCGATGGTGAGTCGCTTCCTGTCATTGAAAATACTGCAAAAAAGAATCATAGCTCGCTTTATGTCTTAGGAAATCATTTTTCTGTCAAAGATCAAGGAATTGATAATTGGGTGCAAAAATTTGATTTTATATCTGACAATTTCAGCTTGCTTGGACTCAAAACGACTTTGCTGGGGGCATTCCAAGTTCAAAACGCTGGTTTGGCCATTCAAGCTTATTTGACCTTTAAACGACAACGAGATGAAAAGATTGATCCCAAATTGATTTATCAGGCTGTAAATCAAACAAAATGGCCAGGTAGATTTGAAAAACTCAGTGATAATCCAACGTTAGTAATTGATGGTGCTCACAATATTTCGGCTGTTAAGCCAGTTACCAGTCTTTTAAGGAAAAACTTTCGTAATGGGCATATTTTCGTGTTAATGGCCATATTAGCTGATAAACAAGTTGAAAAGATGTTAGATGAAATGCTAACTTTACCCAATATTTCAATCACTTTAACTGATTTTAAAGGACCAAATTCACGGCAAGTTGCCGATCCGGAAAAGGTGAAGCAAATTCTGAAAAAAAGCGGTGAATTTGTGTCAGTAAATGAAAATTGGCAAGAGGCAATCGGCCAAATTAAGGGTGAAATGAATCCGGGTGATTTATTTTTAATCACTGGGTCTTTATACTTTATTTCTGACGTCAGACATTTTTTACTGAATGACAATTTGTAATTTCAAAGGAACTCTTAAATCCGCATTACATTAACTGGATTGCGTTCTTTTTTTAAATCATTATGATATACTTGTTTCGTTAAACAATTAAAAAATATAATAGATTAAATTTGTTTTTAAAACAATTTCAATTGTGAAGGGATGGATATCGTGTTCGGAATCGGCGAAAAAAATATTGGTATCGATTTAGGGACCGCCAATACAATAGTTTATGTTGAAGGAAAGGGGATTGTGCTCCGTGAGCCTTCAGTAGTTGCTAAAAGCACAAAAGATGGCACAGTTATCGCTGTTGGCCAAGAAGCCCGTGATATGATTGGGAGAACCCCAGGAAGTATTGAAGCTGTTCGACCTATGAAAGATGGTGTTATCGCTGACTACGACACTACCGTTGCGATGATGAAGTACTTTATTGAAAAGGCTTTAGGACATTCATCTGGCAAACCTTACGTTATGGTTTGTGTTCCAACTGGAATTACTGCCGTTGAAAAAAGAGCGGTTATTGATGCCACAAGAGTAGCTGGGGCCAGAGATGCTTACGTCATTGAAGAACCATTTGCTGCTGCGATTGGTGCTGGTCTTCCGGTTATGGATCCTACTGGCAGCATGGTTGTTGATATTGGTGGTGGCACTACCGATGTCGCTACTATCTCTTTGGGTGGAATTGTTTCCAGCCGCTCGGTTAGAATGGCCGGTGATAAGTTAAATGATGCGATTGCTCAATATGTCCGTCAAAAATATAACTTGTTAATTGGTGAAAGAACTGCTGAACAGCTTAAGTGGGACATTGGTTCTGCCTCTGCTGAAGCAGCCAAAAAAATTGATGCAGTTCCTGTTCGTGGCCGTGACTTAGTTACTGGCCTTCCTACTACAGTTGACGTTTCAGGTGAAGACGTCAACAAAGCCATTATGGAATCTGTTGAAGAAATTATTGCAACAATTAAAGAGACACTTGAAGAAACATCGCCAGAAATTGCTGCTGATGTTATTGATCACGGAATTGTTTTAACTGGTGGTGGAGCTTTACTTCGTAATTTGTCTGATGTAATTTCTGAAGAAACTCAAGTTCCTGTTTCAATTGCTTCAGATCCTTTGGATTGTGTGGCTATTGGGACCGGTGAATCCCTTAAGAGTATTAGCGTTATCAAGAAAAAGCAGTAAAAAATGAGCTTGGAGGAGACTTCAGGCTTGTTTGTTGAGAACTTATGAAATGGAGGCAGTTATGCAAAAGTTCTTTTCCAATCGAAAGCTAGTAATCGTAATTGTATGTTTGATTATTGCTTTTGGAATGATGACTGCATCAGTATCTCTGAGGAATAGGCGTAATACCCCATTTATCGTTCAGCAGTTTGGAAACGATATTGTTGGATTTGCGGATAGAATTGTGGCAACTCCAATGAACGGAATCCATGGTGGTTTTGTTTCAATCCAGAATTTACTAAATACGTACCAAGAAAATCAACAATTAAAATCAAAAGTTGATCAGTTGGCTCAAACTCAAGCAAGAGATCAAGTTCTGACTCAGGAGAATACTCAGCTAAAGCGACAATTAAATATTGGTAATACGCTTACTGGCTATCAAAAAGTTAATGCTGCTGTCATCACTAGAACACCGTCTTCTTGGGCTAGTCAAATTATTATTAATAAAGGCTCATCTGCTGGCGTTCAAAAAAATATGCCTGTGGTTGCCGGTCCTGGTCTAATTGGTACAGTGGTTGAGGTAAATAAGACCAACAGTAAGGTTGTGTTAATTTCTAATACTGCTGAAAATTCTAATCGATTTGCGATCCAAATTCTAACTTCATCTTCTGTTGTTAACGGGATTGTCAGCTCTTATGATTCCTCATCTAACAGTATTGTGATGGGAAATATCACCTCTAAAGCCAACATTAAAGTTGGCGATAAAGTTACTACAAGTGGCCTGGGTGGAGTAATTCCAAAGGGTATTTATGTTGGCCAAGTTTCTCAGGTTACTAGTGATGATTATGGTCTGACTAAAAAGGTTAATATCAAGCCAGCGGCAGATTTAAATGACATTGAGGCCGTTACTGTTGCTGTTAAGGGCTAATTAGGGGGGCTTTATAATTTTTAAAAGAAGAGTCTCTGTGACCACAGTTTTCATAATCGGTTTGTTTTTAGCATTTTTCTTAGATGGGTCAATCAGTCAGATGTTTTCGGGAGTATTTTATAGTTATCCCAATTCGATGGTTCCTTATCTAACGATGCTGTGGTTAATTTTAACTTTGTATTTTGTTGATTTTAAGAAGTTGCATATTGAATTATGGGCGGCTATTATTGGCTTTTTATTTGATATGTACTACACCGGAATTTTGGGAATTTACCTGTTTGCCTTTCCGTTAGTTGTTTATATTTGTCGCAAAATTTACAATGCCTTGCCTCAAAATTTTCTTAGTGGGTTTTTAGTTTATTTTTTGGGAATTACTATTTTGGTGGGGTTAGGTTATTTTGCTAATGATTTCATTGGGTTAACAAACACTTCAGTCTCAGTATTTCTAGTTAATATTCTGGCTCCTACATTGGCTATTAATTTAATTTTCTTCTTAATTTTTTATTTCCCAATTGATAGTTTGTATATGAGTCGTAGACGGTAGAAAGAGTGGGTTACATGCAAGAGGATGCAGCAGTCTTAAGGGGCACAAAAGATGGATATCGAATAATCTTGGATGATCAAGCTTCTGTAAAGGAGATATTTACTTCTTTAAAAAAGCTTTTGGATAGTCTTCAAAGCCAAAGCGAGTTTAGTAAACCGAAAACGATTAGTTTTGATATTAAAACTGGAAGTCGGCTTTTGTCCTCTGAAAATCGTTCAAAAATCGAAAAAATGTTTGCCGACTCTAAGTCTTTTCAAGTTCATAAAATATCTTCGGATGTTATCACCAAAGAAAAGTCAGATCAGCTCCTTGAAGAGGGGAATATTCATATTCTTGACAATATTATTCGTAATGGTCAACAGGTTGAAATTCAAGGCGATGTCTTATTTCTTGGCAAAATTCATGAAGGTGGCAAGCTAATTGCTTCCGGAAATATTTTTGTATTTGGTGAAGTAAAGGGAATTGTTCAAGCTGGCGTTCCGAACTTTGAGAATAAAATGATTATTGGGGATGTACATACCGCACAACAGGTTCGAATTGGCGAACAGTTTGAAATTCTTGACGATACTAATACTGGCAAGATTCATGATGGAACCGTAATTTATGTGAATGATCTTCATGTTATTGATTATGCTAAAGTAGAAGATATCAAAGAAATCAATCCGAAATTCTTTAATCAGATCGGAGGAATCGTAAATGGGTAAGGCTTTGGTTATAACTTCAGGCAAAGGCGGTGTTGGTAAAACAACTTCCACTGCTAACATTGGGACGGCTCTGGCCCTTATGGGAAAAAGAGTTTGTTTGATTGACCTGGACATTGGTTTACGGAACTTAGACGTTGTTTTAGGTTTAGATAATCGAATTATTTATGATATTGTTGATGTTGCTTCTGGTAGAGCAAAACTTGCCCAAGCCTTAGTTAAGGATAAGAGATTTGACGATCTTCTTTACTTGCTTCCTGCAGCTCAAAATACAGATAAAACTGCCCTTAATGAACAGCAGGTAGCCGATATTGTTAATGATTTAAAACCTGATTTTGATTATGTGCTTATTGATTGTCCAGCCGGAATTGAACAAGGATTTTTGAATGCCATTGCCGGAGCAGATAGTGCAATTATTGTTACCACTCCGGAAATTTCTGCTGTTAGAGATGCTGATCGAGTTGTTGGGTTATTGGAACAGCATCCACTTCAAGAAGAACCTAGATTAATCATTAATCGAATTCGTCAACATATGATTGATGATGGTCAAAGCATGGACGTTGATGAAATTACTCGTCATCTTGGAATTGATCTTTTGGGAATTGTTTATGATGATGATGATGTCATTGCAACTTCCAATAAAGGTGAACCGGTTGTTTTAAAGACTGATAATCCTGCTGGCCAAGGTTATCGAGATATTGCGCGTCGCCTGGAAGGCGAGTCAGTACCATTGATGCAACCAAAAGAAGAGAAAAAAGAAACTGCTTGGCAAAAATTAATTGGTTGGTTTAGAAAAAAGTAAACTAGCCTTGACGAATTTTTCAGTCAAGTTATAATGGTGTCAATAATAGTAAAAACGTTGATCAGAAGGGTAATTAATTTAAAGATTAAGAGAATCCTTGGTGGTGAGAAAGGATACTTTGGTTAATTACTTCACATCTGTGAGTTATTTTTCTGAAATTAAGTAGGAAAAAGCGGTGAGCTCGTTATAGCTGAAGTTTAGTAATAAACTCGTTGAGGTTTTTTGTCTGAGCAAGAAACAAACATGAGGTGGAACCGCGATAAAATCGTCCTCTTAAGCATTTGCTTAAGAGGTTTTTTATTTCCCATTATTAAACTTCCTGAGGCAGTGGATGTGAATTCATTGCAAATCGAGGTGGAACCACGACTATTTAAAATCGTCCTCTTGGGTGTCTATTTGGCATTCAAGAGGATTTTTTTGGAGGGATTTTATGTTAAATTATATTTCTGGAATTATGCCGGCGTTGTTGTCAGGAACAAGAATGACTCTTTCAATCTTTTTTTGGACTCTGATTTGTTCAATACCACTTGGAGCTCTGGTTGGCTTAGGTTTGATAACTAAATTTAAGCCTTTGGCTTGGATTTTGAACCTTTATGTTTGGCTTATGCGAGGAACACCGTTGTTGCTTCAATTAATCTTTGTTTTTTATGGTTTACCTTTGCTTAAACCTTATGCAATTATTTTTCCTAGATATCAAGCTGCCTTATTTGCTTTTATTCTTAATTACACTGCTTACTTTGGTGAAATCTTTAGAGGTGGCTTTCAATCAGTCCCTCGAGGTCAATTTGAAAGCGCCAAGGTTCTTCACTTATCTTATCCTCAGACCATCAGAAAAATTGTCATTCCTCAGGTTGTCAAAATAGTTTTACCTTCAATTGGGAATGAAGTAATTAACCTGGTTAAGGATTCCTCTTTGGTATATGTAATTGGTTTAGGCGACCTGCTGAGAGCCGGAAATGTTGCTTCAGCTAGAGATGTTACCTTGCTACCATTAGTTCTTGTCGGAATTATTTATTTAATGCTAACCGCTGTATGTACGATTGCCTTGAGGATGATCGAAAAACGTTCGAGCGTTTGGCGCTAGGGGGGATAATGAATGTTAGAAGTTAAAAACTTAACTAAAAAATTTGAAGATCGTTTAGTTCTTAATGATTTATCGATTACTGTTCCTGATGATGAAATTTTGGCAATTGTTGGTCCTTCTGGGGCAGGAAAAACTACTTTGTTGAGATGTATCACCGGCCTTGAAACACCAAACCAAGGTGAGTTCTTTTGGAATGGTAAACAATTTGACCCCAAAAATAATGATCTAATTGGGGTTGTCTTTCAAGACTATCAGCTTTTTCCTAATTTAACTGTGATGCAAAATATTACTTTAGCTCCTACGATGGTAAAAAAGGAGCCACTCAAGGAAGTTAAAAAAAGAGCCGAACAGATGTTAACTCAGCTGGGATTGCAAGGAAAAGAAGATATTTATCCTTTCCAACTTTCCGGAGGCCAAAAGCAAAGAGTTGCCATTGTTAGAGCGATGGCTATGAATCCAAAAATTCTTTGCTATGATGAACCGACATCAGCATTGGATCCAGCCCTTCGAGATGAAGTTGCCAAGATTATTTTAGGGCTGAAGCAAAGTGAAGGAATGACCCAATTAGTTGTTACTCATGATATGGATTTTGCTAAAAATATTGCCGATCAAATTGAACGGGTCAAGGCTTTAAGTTAGGAAAAGAGGGTTAATATGCGATTAAAAATTAAACGTTGGCCAATCCTAATTTTGCTTTTATTAGTTCTCACTTCCACGTTGGCAGGATGTCGAGTTGAATCTAGGAAACAACTTGAATCTAATCCAAATACTTGGCAAGTTGTAAAGCGTCAAAAAAAGATTGTTATTGGTTTGGATGATACCTTTGTTCCATTTGGTTTTGAAACTAAACAAGGAAAGATTGTCGGCTACGATGTTGATCTTGCCAAAGCTGTTTTTAAGCAGTACGGAATAAAAGTAGATTTTCAGCCAATTGATTGGTCAATGAACGTTACCGAGCTGAGGAATGGAACAATTGACTTAATTTGGAATGGTTTTTCAATAACTCCTCAAAGAGCTCAACAAGTCTTGTTTAGTGAACCATACATTGCTAATGAACAAATCATGGTAACTAAAAAGAAAAGCAATATTAATAAAATTAAAGATTTAACCGGAAAAGAAGTAGGTGTTCAGGGTGGTTCTGCAGGTGCCATGGATATTTCTAATCAGCCTAAACTTCTAAAAAACTTTATTAAAAATAAAGAGCCAGTATTGTATGATTCCTTTACTGATGCATTTATTGATTTAAATGCTAATAGAATTCAAGGACTTTTGATTGATAGTACTTATGCCAATTACTATATAGCGCATCAAGCAAATCGATCCAGTTATAAAGTTTTGGCTAGTCAGTTTCCTGATGAACAATACGGCGTCGGCATGAGAAAAGGAGATTATCTGCTTAAATCAAAGATTGATAAAGGGTTAAATAATTTAGCAAAAGATGGTCAGC
>DIDF01000040.1 GCA_002418005.1 Lactobacillaceae bacterium UBA5807 | reverse complement strand
ATCCAGTATATGTTTATTTTCCGCAGGTTTCGTTTATAAGTTGGTCTGTAAGCACTCAAAATGTTTCTACTCAAAATATTGTTGAGAGTCAGTCAAAAATGCATTTTGTCTCGATTGATTCTCAGCTCTCTCATGGCCAGTTTCAAAGCAAAGCGGCCCAAAATAGTCTGTTAAAAAAGAGCCATCAATTAAATTCAAAAGATATTAACCCTAATATTCTTCAGTCGATATTACATGGGAATTTTAATTATTCAAATAACTATATTTCTAATGATGATCATTTCCACCCTAATGAAAAAGGGTATTCGATTATGGCTAATCAACTATATAACAAAATGGAAAAGTATTTATCTTGGATGAAAGGATGAAAATGCGAAATAACACCGCTAACAAACCCAACTCAAGTTTATATAAAAAGCTTTTTTGGGGATTGATTTCAATATTACTGATTATTTTTATAGCAATTTTTGTTGCAATTAGACTGGATTCCCCTAAAACTGAAATTAATCGGATAAACCCCAGTTCATCCGAATCGTTAACGGTTTCCCTTGATAAGCAGCAGATTAATGCATTTTCAAATTATTATTTAAATAAGGTGCAGGCAAAGCAAACAAATCCTCGATATAATTTTGTAGTTAAAGATCAAGGAATTGTTTATGGTTCCATGGAAATTTTAGGGGCTAATGTTGATTATTCAATGTTTTTTGATCCCAAAGTTCTCCCAGATGGCAACATGGACCTTAAAGCAACCAATCTTTCGATTGGGTTAATGCCGGTGCCAATTAAAGCAGTGATGCTTTATGTCCAAACAGCTTATAAATTACCGAAGTGGGTTAAACTTTTACCAAATGAAAAAATTATTCACCTTGATAATACTCATATGAATGGCAATAAGGGCATTAATTATCGGGCAACGCAAATTGATACCAAGGGGAAAGGAAAATTTGTCTTTGATGTTGTCCTCCCCAACAAATAAGGAGCTTATAAAATGAGAAAAAGTTTTTATCATTTTTTGATGACGAAAAGAAATCCAGGTAGTTCGGATCCAATTGCCGAATTTGCTAATAATGCGTTTTATGATCAGTCCTTTCCAAAGCAAGAAGAAGATTTTGATCTTATTTCTAAGTATTTAGAAGAAAATGCTGTTTATCTGCCAACAATGACAATCTTTGATGATGCTTGGAAAGAATATCAGGAGCAAATGTAATCCGGTATTTTAAGCAAACAAAATATTAAATAGATAAAAGCCCGTTAAAACGGGCTTTTTATCTAGCTTTTAAATGTAGAAATTAAAAAGTTGTTAGAATAATCACTATTAGGTATTTTTTGAATTTATTTTTGGAAAAGCATGTCACAGTGAATTGGCAATCTTTGTTTGATATTTTTTGTGCCAAAGGAAACTACACAGTGGCACCAGCCAGAGAAATAAGGCATAAGGAAGGTAGTTCGCAAAGCCAACGCCTAGCACACTTGTTGGAACAAAAGCCGCGATATTCCATGGAACTAGTGGTGCTATCACGACAGTTGTATTTTCAATATCGGCAGCAATAACGGAACGTTTCTCTTGATAACTTGGCTGCATAAGAGTGTTGGTTAAGATGATTGCGACGCTTTGATTACACCCAAACCCCGAAGTGGCAAAACTAACTAATGATGTTAGTAAAAATCGCTTTCTAGGAGTTAATTTCTTTTGATTTAGAGTTTCTTGAAGTTGATGTAAACCATTGGTCATTTTTAATACCCCAGCTAAACCACATGAGATTGTGACAACCAGAATCGCAGAAAGCATAGAGATGATCCCTCCACCGCTGACTGGTTGGATCCCAGCAGGATGAAAGCCGCTTACCATTGCCTTAAGCATGGTAAACCAACCGGTTTCTTGGAAGAAATGGCCTAGCAATAGCGCACTGACAATACTAACCAAGATTGATTCTATCAGTGGTCGGTGTAATAATGCCATTGCTAAAACGATTATTGCGGGAATGAGTTGCCACCAAGCAATTAAGAAATTTGTTTTTAATTGAGTAAGGAGATTTGTACTGAGCGAACTTATCGGGTGACGCCAAGATAACCATGCATAGCTGGTGCTTGCAAATATGAAAGGTAAAATCCCGGTTTTAAACATTGTTTTAAGATTATTTGATAATGGAGTATTCGTCACTGCTGCAACCAAACTGGCAGAACTTGATAGTGGGCTGCAGCGATCGCCAACGTAAATACCCGCGATAATTGCCCCGGCAACCAAATCAAGATTAATCTGGCCACTACGGGCAACGATAATCAATGGGACACCAACTACGGACAACGTGCCAAAACTGGTACCAATCAGTGATGAAACAAGAGCACAAATTATGAACGCCATCAGCAAAAATGTTTTTGGAGTGGCTAAACTGAAGGTGTCGTTGACAATTGTTGCAATGGTTCCGGATGCCATCCATACCCCAATCAAAGCACCAATCATTATAAGTGTTCGGACAACGACCCAGGAGGTTTTAAGGCCTGCCCAAGTAGCCAAAAATATGTCTGACCATTTTGATTGACGACGGGCTTTTATCGCAAAAATTAACCAACTCAACCCCAATCCGATAGCAATCGGCTGCCCAGTGATGACACAAGTCAATAATAGTAAAAAGACAATTAGAATACTTAGCATAAAAGCCTCCGGAGTTTTCCAATAAATCTATTATACTTAGAGCGTGAATAAGGACAATGGTTTTCGTAAACAATCCTAAAATCATTTTTGGAGAGTTATCTTAATCTTTTTGAATGTTAAAATAGAGTCTGCTAAGTTTTTCACTGAAAAATTTAAACTACCAAATTTCTTTTAAATAAATCGCGTCATTTGAATAATCTGTGTATAGCTTACTAACTTATTGACGCTTTCAAAAAATTCCCAGATTCAAAAACCTATGAATAATAAAGGAGTTAAATACTATGGCACAAATTCAGTGGTTTCCAGGTCATATGGCTAAAGCAATTCGCCAATTTGAAGAAAATATTTCGTTGGTAGATATTGTCTTTGAAGTAATTGATGCCAGAATTCCTTATTCGTCACAAAACCCTGAGATTAAAAGGATTAGTTCCGCCAAACCTCATCTTTACATTTTGACTAAAAAGGATTTGGCTGACCCAAACATGACTAATAAATGGCTTGAATTTTTTAATCAAACTGATAACCCAGCAATTGCTGTGGATGCTAAAACAAAATTTGGCATTAATAATGTTTTAAAAACGATTATGCCAATTCTCAAGCCAAAGTTAGACCATGAAAAACAAAAAGGGATGAAGAAAAGACCAATTCGGGCAATTAGTATTGGGGTCCCTAATGTTGGCAAATCCACTGTTTTAAATCGTCTCGTAAATCGCCGGGCAGCTCAGGTTGGTAACCGACCAGGAGTAACCAAAGGTCAGCAGTGGTTAAAATCGGGAGAAAAGTTTGAATTGTTAGACACTCCAGGAATTTTATGGCCAAAGTTTCAGAGCCAAGAAGTTGCTAATAAGTTAGCCCTTACTGGAGCAATCAAAAACACCGCCTATCATGCGGATGATATTGCGCTGTATGCATTAAAGATGATTAGAGGATTGAATACCAATCAATTTGCTAAACGTTATCGACTGACAGAAGACGATTTTAATTTATCAGACGTTGATCTTTTGATGAAAATCACAAAAAACGTTGGCATGAGAGACGATTTTGAAAGAGGCTCACAAAGGATTATCCAGGATTTTAGATCTGCAAAAATTGGTAGGTTTACTTTGGATATTCCTGGCTTAGAAAGAAATAATGATTAAGAAAACAGTCGACCAAATAAAAAAGAAGTTACTCTTAGTTGAAGATTTGAACGATCCATTTTTAGCTACCGTTCAAAATGATCCTCGTAAAGGAGTTCAAGCTGCGCTAAGACATACTTATAAAAAGATTCAGCAGGATCAAAGGAAGCTAGCAGATTTTCGTAAACGCTTTAAGTATGAAAATCAACTTCATCAAAAAGGTTTTCATGTCATTGCCGGAGTGGATGAAGTTGGTCGCGGGCCATTGGCTGGTCCAGTAATTGCCTGTGCGATTATTTTGCCAGACAACTTTGATTTGATTGATGTTAATGATTCCAAACAGCTTTCTAAAAAGCAAAGAGAGCTTTTATATCCGAAGATTTTACAAGAAGCCGTTTGCTATGGAATTGGTACTGAAGACAGTCAAACAACTGATAAAGTTAATATTTATCAAGCGACCAGATTGGCAATGAAACAGGCTGTATTGGCATTGAAGCCCAAACCGGATCAAATTATTGTTGACGCTATGCAAATTCCAGTTAATATTTCCCAAACGCGGTTAATTAAGGGGGATGCTAAAAGCATTAGTGTTGCTGCAGCAAGCATAGTGGCTAAGGTGTACCGAGATAATTTGATGGTCAAATATTCAAAAGAATATCCGGGATATGGGTTTGAAAAGAACGCTGGCTATGGAACAAAACTCCATTTGAAAGGTCTTCAACATTATGGGGTAACTCCAATTCATCGAAAAACTTTTTCTCCGGTTGAAAAATATTTGTAATGTGCGTACTTACTTTTAAAAGGGTAGGTACGCTTATGTTTTTAAAGGATTTCTTGCTTCGACTTCACTTGTGTAAAGGAATTGGCATCAAAGGTGAAAATTTGGTTTACAAATATTTTTCGAAGATAAAAAGTAGTAATTTTAGGGTCCCTGATGCATTAGAAATAAAAGACATCGCCAAAATAAATTCAAAGCATTTTGAATCATTTATTCTTGATTATCAAAGGCTGATGTTTGAAAATGAAATAGTTTCCAAGCTGATTAATAATGAAAAATGGATTGCTATTTGTGACCCTGAATATCCCCAGCAGCTCAAAGAATCATATTTGCCACCTAACGTTTTATTTTACCGGGGTAACTGGGATTTGGTCCATACTCGGCAACTTGGAATTGTTGGTTCGAGACAGGCCACAGAATATTCGGTAATGGGAATCAAAAAATTGTTGAATTATGAAGTTTATTCTCGGATTACTATTGTTTCTGGTTTAGCAAAGGGAGTAGATACGCTGGCTCATCAGTTTGCAATTGCGAAAAATATTCCAACAGTTGCCGTTATTGGAACTGGTCTAAATGTTTTTTATCCTCGGGAAAATGAAAAGCTTCAAAAAATAATTGGCAAAAAAAATTTATTAATAAGTGAATACCCTGATTATGTTAGGGGCTACCGCAGCCATTTTCCAGAAAGGAACCGAATCATTGCTGGCTTGGTGCAAAGTATCTTAGTTACTGAGGCTAAACACCATTCAAGAAGCCTGATTACAGCGAATTTAGCCTTACAAAATAATCGAAATGTTCTTGCCATTCCCGGGCCAATTAATTCCATTCTTTGCCAAGGAACTAATGAATTAATTCTTGCAGGCGCCAAACCAATTTTGACTGGTAAAGATATTTTAGAAGAATTTAATATTTGACAGTCGCTTTTAACTGCAATATGATGTGGTAGATTTTGTTTTTATAATATAGTAATAAAAATAGAAAAAACATAAAATAAAAATAAAATTTTTTGGAAAGGAGAAATAATGGCAACTACAACCACTAAAAAAAGGACTACTAAACGAAAAGCACCAAGAAAGAATTTAGTAATTGTTGAATCCCCAGCAAAAGCAAAAACAATCGAAAAGTACCTTGGAAGATCATACAAAGTTATGGCTTCTAAAGGTCACGTAAGAGACTTACCTAAGAGCAAAATGGGTGTGGATATCGACAATGATTATCAACCCCATTACATTTCAATTCGGGGTAAGGGCGATACCATCAAGGAACTTCGTTCTGCAGCTAAAAAAGCCAAAAAGATTTATCTGGCAGCCGATCCGGATCGTGAAGGGGAGTCAATTGCTTGGCATCTATCACATATTTTAGATTTAGATCCTAAAGCAAACAACCGGGTGGTTTTTAATGAAATTACTAAGGATGCTGTAAAAGAATCATTCAAACATCCGCGTGGAATAGATATGGATTTGGTTGATGCTCAGCAGGCTCGCCGAGTTTTGGATCGGTTGGTAGGTTATTCCATATCACCACTGCTCTGGCAGAAAGTTAAAAAAGGTTTGAGTGCCGGGAGAGTTCAGTCAATTGCTCTTTGGCTGATTATCCAGCGAGAAAAAGAAATCGCTAAATTTAAGCCTGAAGAATATTGGTCAATTGATTCAGAGTTTAAAAAGGGTCGCAGTAAGTTTGCGGCTAGTTTTTACGGAATTAGTGGTAAAAAAACTAATCTGCCTAATAATGAAGCAGTTCAAAAAGTTCTTAAAAAGATTGATCAAAAGGCTGATTTTGATATCACCAAAGTTATTAAGCGTCAAAGAAAGCGGCAACCTCAGCCACCCTTTACCACAAGTACTCTTCAGCAGGTAGCTAACCAAAAACTTGGTTTTCGAACTAGAAGAACCATGATGGCAGCTCAGCAATTATACGAAGGAATCAATATTGGCAAAGAAGGCAGCCAAGGTTTAATTACTTATATGCGTACGGATTCAACAAGAATCGCGGCCATTGCTAAACACGAGGCTTCTACTTTTCTTCATGAAAAGTATGGAGCTGAGTACGCGGCTACTAAGCCAATTAAAGGTAAGTTGCCTGAAGGTGCTCAAGATGCCCATGAAGCAATTAGACCAACATCTGTTTTTCGGACTCCGGCTAGTTTGAAAAAATATTTGAATAAAGATCAATTCAAGCTTTACCAACTTATTTGGTCGAGATTTGTTGCTAGTCAAATGACTCCTGCAATTATGGATACTATGACAGTGACTATCGATCAAAATGGAGTAACCTTCAGAGCCAATGGTTCTAAGATGAAGTTTGAAGGATTTTTGAAAATTTACAACGATACCAAAGAAAAAGACAATATTTTGCCAGACCTGGCTTCAGGTGACAAAGTAAAAATGGTAAAAACTAACCCTGATCAACACTTTACTCAACCACCGGCAAGATATAGTGAAGCTTCTCTCATTAAAGCCTTGGAGGAGAATGGGGTTGGGCGGCCATCAACTTATTCGCCAACTCTTGAGACAATTCAAAGAAGATATTACGTTAAGCTGGTTGGTAGAAGATTTGAACCAACTGAGCTTGGTGAAATTGTTAATGATATCATTGTTGAATACTTCCCTGACATCGTAAATATTGATTTTACCGCTAATTTTGAAGGAGACCTCGACCAGATTGAGGAAGGAAAAGAGAATTGGATTAAGGTTGTTGATACTTTCTATAAGCCATTCTCAAAAGAAGTTGAGTCCGCTACCAAGAATATGGAAAAGGTTCAGATCAAAGACGAACCGGCTGGATTCAATTGTGAAATTTGTGGGGCACCCATGGTTATCAAAATGGGTCGTTACGGCAAATTCTATGCCTGTTCTCGATTCCCCGATTGTCGAAATACCAAGGCAATTGTTAAAGAAATTGGTGTGATTTGTCCTAAGTGTCATAAAGGCCAGGTTATCGAAAGAAAGTCAAAGAAGAACCGGGTATTTTATGGATGCTCACGCTTCCCTGATTGTGACTTTGTTTCTTGGGATAAGCCTGTTGGCAGAAATTGTCCAAAAGACGGTCACTTCTTGGTTGAAAAGAAGATTAAAGGCGGCATTCAAGTTGTTTGTCCTAATGGCGATTATGAAGAAGCTCCGCAAAAATAAGCTTTTGGCAAATAAATAATTTTAACGCGTGGTGCTAGTTAAA
>DIDF01000031.1 GCA_002418005.1 Lactobacillaceae bacterium UBA5807 | reverse complement strand
TCACATTGAATTATTAATAAATTAATAATTTTATTTTGAAAGCCGGTCCCGCAGGCGAGCTAACTTCAAAAGGGTTTCTTCATCAAATGGCGTATTTCTAATAACTAATCCTTTGTCGACTAATTTTTGGGTCTGCTTTTGGACCTCTTTTTTAGTTCTAGTAATATTGCCAAAAAGTTCTCTAGCTGGAATTCTTAATGCCCCTGCAGAAAATACTGTCCATTGTTCAGCTTGGTCGCTAGTAGCCACAATCACCTGAGTGAATCGATTTTGTTTTTCTTTTGCTAAAGATTCAATATAACTGTCAGCAGTTTGGTCTTTACTAGTCCAGACAATATCCATGTCATATTGCTTATCTTTAATTGTCTTGGCATTTCCCGGAACATACATAGCATCAAAAACAACAATAATCTGTTCATCTTCGTATTTTTTGTATTCAGCTAGTTCCTTTAAAAGTTCATCTCTAGCATCTTCAAGACGATTATCCATTTTAATTTTATTAAGGTTAGGCCAGTTACCAATCATATTATAGGCATCGACGATGAGTATTTTTTCTTTCATTTAACTCCCCCGTTTATCCTACTTATTTCAAGGGATGGCGATAATTGAAGCCTTGGTAGATAAGAACACTGGCGGCCACACTGGCATTTAAACTTTGAATATCGCCAGTCATAGGAATTGTCAGCATTTCATCAACCTGTTTTTTCAGTAAAGGTGAAATTCCCTTTCCTTCGTTGCCAATCACTAAGGCAACTGATCCAGAAGCATCCCATTTACGATAATCTTTACCAGAAATATCAGTTCCAAAAATCCACATTCCTCGATCTTTTAATTCTTTTATCATGTTTGAAAGGTTGGTGACTCTTGCCACTGGAACTCTTTCAATTGCCCCAGCAGATGTTTTGGAAACTGTTGAAGTTAGACCAACGGCCCGGTGTTTTGGAATAATAACTCCGGAAACTCCCGCAGCATCAGCGGTTCTAATAATTGACCCTAAATTATGGGGATCTTCAATATTATCCAAAATAACGAAAAAAGGAGGTTGATTTTGTTTTTCAGCGTTAGCAAACAAATCATCAATTGAAGCATACTTAAACGCGGCAACAGCCAAAACGACCCCTTGATGATTTTGCCGATCAGTTAACTTATCTAGTTTTTGCTTTGGCACTTCAGAAACTACCAGTTTTTTCTTTCGGGCAAGCTGTAAAATTTCACTGATAGATTTTTCGTCTTTTTTTATTCCTGACTGAATAAAAAGTTTATTTAATGGATCATTACTTCGCAAAGCGGCTACTACTGGATGACGCCCAATAATAAACTCTTCATCTTGTTTGTTGTTTTCCACGAGAAATTTTCCCACTTTCCACTTGATCTATGCACCACTGAGCAATTTGACCTAAACGTTCTTTTTGGCCGCTGAGATAAAGATAACCAAATAGAGCTTCAAATCCCGTCGAAATACGATAAGTTACCACGTCGGTGTTTTTGGCGTGAGTATAACTTTTGGCATTTCGACCCCGTTTATAATAATCGGTTTCTTCATCGCTTAAATAATTGCTATCTTCCATTAACCCAATAAGAGCTGCTTGAGCCTTGGCAGAAACATAATTAGTTGCCACATGTTGGAGACGATTTACTTTTGTCATTCCCTGAGCCAAAAGGTGTCGCCGAATAAATACTTCGTAAATTGCATCGCCCATATAGGCCAAAGCAATTCCGTTTAGTTGCCGATAATCATTTATCATTAAAGTGATTATTCCTTTCTAAATCTCGTTCCCTGTGGAGTGTCCTCAAGGATTATGCCACGAGTTTTTAATTCTTCTCGAATTTCATCACTTCTAATGAAATCTTTATTTTTTCTGGCTTCTTCCCGCTCTTTAATTAATTCTTCAATTTCACTGTCTTTAAGTTCAATCTTTTTAAGTTGAACTCCAAAAACCATTGAAAGCTGAGATAATGTCTGAAGCAAAAACAGCGCAGTATTTTTAAACAAGTATTCCCTTTCGCTGTAAGCATTAATCAAGCGTGATAGCTCGTAAACTGCTGCGATTCCGTTTTGAACATTAAAATCATCGTCCATTGCGTCAGTAAAATCGGCCACAATTTGACGCGCTTCTTGCTCCGTTTTTAGATCCGAGCCTTCCTCTGCTTGATTTAACCGGTAAGACAAGTTGTTATAGGCAGTTTGAATTCTCTTTAAATTACTTTCGGCCTCTTTAACACTTGCCTCACTATATTGAATTGGCCGGCGATAATGAGTAGTAGACATTAGCAATCTTAAAACCTGCCCGTCCATTCGCTTTAAAATATCGTGCACGGTAATAAAATTATGCAGCGACTTACTCATCTTTTCATTATCTTTACCAATCGTAACAAAGCCGTTGTGCATCCAATATTTAACAAATGTCTGGCCAGTCTCAGCTTCACTTTGAGCTCTTTCATTTTCATGGTGAGGAAAGATCAAGTCTTCACCTCCACCATGTATATCAATGGTTTTTCCAAGATATTTAATCGACATTACAGAGCATTCGATATGCCAACCAGGACGACCTTTACCCCAAGGAGAGTCCCAAGAAATTTCGTCAGGTTTCGACTTTTTCCAAAGGGCAAAATCAATGGGGTCTTCCTTTTGGGCGAGTTCTTCTTTTGTAACGTGTTGACTGGCCCCAACCTCAAGTTCATCAACATTAATATGGGGTAAGGCTCCATATGTTTTAAACTTGCGAGCTCGGTAATATACGTTGCCATCAACGTTATATGCATATCCTTTTTCTACCAATTTAGCGACAAAATTGATGATTTCCGGGATATTCTCTGTCGCCCGGGGATGAATAATGTCCTTGGAAATATTTAACGCACTAACGTCCTGATTAAAGGCCGCAATATACTTATCGGCAATCGCACCTACGGTGGTGTGATTTTCTCGGGCAGCATTAATCATCTTATCATCAACGTCAGTAAAGTTAGAAACGTATTTTACCTTGTATCCACGATATTCCAGATAACGTCGAATAGTATCAAAAGCCACCGCACTTCTAGCATTGCCAATATGGATGTAATTGTAAACGGTTGGGCCACAAACATACATCGTGACAACCCCAGGCACGATTGGCTCAAAGTTTTCTTTTTTACGGGTCAATGTATTAAATATCCGGATCATTATGCAATTCCTCTCTTCGCTTAGGCTATACAGTATAAAGAATAGCATAATTTTTCAAATAATTAACGTGATGTAAACAAATTTAAATAAATGAGTTTTGCTAACATCTAAACAAAAAATCTCGTCTCCTTTTTTAATTCAAAAGAATTAATGAAGAAGACGAGATTATCAATTAATTAATATTTTTTATTAATTAATTATTATTAAGTTGTGATATTGTCTGATCCAAGTGTTTTGTGGCTTTTTGACGCCCAACTAACTCCACAGATTCAGGCAGTTCCGGCCCATGCATTTCATGGGTTACGGCAATTCTAATTGGCATCCAAAGGTTGCGACCTTTTACACCAGTCTCTTGTTGAATTGATTTAATTACTCGATAA
>DIDF01000044.1 GCA_002418005.1 Lactobacillaceae bacterium UBA5807 | reverse complement strand
TCAAAAAATACTAATAGGAGTGATTAAGATGACAATAGCAATTAGAGAAAGTTTCCCCTACAGATATGATGAAGTAGGTAGTTTATTACGTCCAGAAAAATTAAAACAGGCCCGTGATAATTTTCGCAATAATAAAATTGATGAATATGCCCTTCGAAGAGTTGAAAACAAAGAAATTGATCGTATCGTAGAAAAGCAAGTAGAAATTGGCTTGAAAGCGGTGACTGATGGCGAATTTCGCCGCAGTTGGTGGCATCTTGATTTTCTTGCCGGATTAAATGGAACACAATATTTTATCCCCCAAAAAGGTTATAAATTTCAGGGTGAAGAAACAAGAAGTGGTGGCATCAAGATTATTGACAAGGTAACCTACAATCCTGACCATCCATTCTTTAGAGACTTTAAATACCTCAATAGCATTGTACCAGATGGAATTACAGCTAAACAGACAATTCCCAGTCCCTCAGTTCTATTTCCCAATGAACAAGCTGAAGTTTTTGACGAATACTACAATGGTGACTTTAATGAATTTCTAAATGATACGATCGAAGCTTATAAAAGAACGGTTCAGCATTTTTATGACTTGGGTTGTCGTTATCTTCAACTTGATGACACGTCATGGGGAATGTGGGCAAGCTTCTCTAAAGGAACTTTATCGCCTGAACTCAGACCCTTTGCTGAAGCAACAGTGAAGGCAATTAATAGCATTGCTGATAGCAAGCCAGATGACTTAACGCTAACAATGCATGTCTGCAAGGGAAATTATGATTCCCATTATGCCGGCGGTGTTGGTGCTTATGATTCAGTTAGCCCATATTTGGCCCAACTGCATATCGATGGTTACTTTTTAGAATATGATGATAATCGTGCTGGAGGGTTTGAACCATTGAAACTAATTTCTGAAAATGGCCGTCAACAACGTGTGGTTATTGGTATTGTTACCAGTAAGCGACCCGATTTAGAAAACATAGACTTCTTAAGAGGACGGATTGAGGATGCTAGTCAATATATTGCATTGGAAAATCTTTGTATTTCACCACAATGTGGATTTGCCTCAACAGAGGAAGGTAATCGTCTAACTGAGGAGGATCAGTGGAATAAATTAAATTTAGTGATTGATACAGCTAAGAGTGTTTGGAAAGACTAGTTCTTAACAATTAATATTTTCTGAGTTCACAACGAAAATATTGTTGGTCAGGGAAGATAACAAATTATAAGCAGATACTATCATTTTAAAAATAAATAGAACCCGTTAAATGATTTTTTATATTGGTTTATAAATAAAACTTATTAAAATTTGGAGAACATATTATATGGAAGAAAACACAAGCTATGATGAAGGACTCAAAGTTAGTCTTTCCACAAAAGATTTATTAGTTTATGGTATTACATTCATGATCCCGGTTGCACCACTCGCATTTTATGGATCATTCCTAACCCCTGCAAATGGTATGGTTGCTTTAGCTTACTTTGTAGGAATGGTGGCAATGCTCTTTACAGGATTTAGTTATGCTACGATGTCGAGGAGATACCCATTTTCAGGATCAGTTTATACGTACGTTCAACAAGGAACTAATGCCGGTTTAGGATTTATTGGTGGTTGGGGGATTACACTTGATTACTTTTTGATTCCCACCATCACCTATTTAATCAGTCAATCATTCGGTGAATCGTTATTTCCGACAGTTCCTGGGTGGGCATGGATCATTATCTTAGTGATATTTAATACTATCGTCAATATTTTAGGTGCAAACGTTGTTACTAAAATTAGTTGGGTTTTGTTTGCACTCCAAGGAATTGTTTTAGTTGCTTTTATTATTGGCACCATTCGACTACTTCTTTCGGGTGCTATTCAACCACAAACGATTTCATTTTATAATCCTCAACATTTCAACATACAGGGTGTTCTCCAAGCAACGGGTATTGTCATTGTTAGTTATTTAGGCTTTGATGCCATCAGTACGCTCTCTGAAGAAGCGGAAGATCCACATCGCTCAGTAGGGAGAGCTATTATTCTTTCAATTTTATCAATTGGTATTCTGTTTGTTGTTATTACTGTTTTGGCTGGATTTGTAGCTCCAGATTATCAAAATCTCAATCAGAATACTGCCTTTCTCGGTATTCTTCAACGAGTTGGTGGCACATGGTTAGTTAAATTAGCAGACATTACAATTATTCTTTCATTCGGCTTCGCCAGTGGTCAAGAAGGTCAAACCGCAGTTTCACGGATTCTTTACGCTATGGGCAGAGATGGCATTTTACCTTCTGCTTTTGCTAAATTGCATAAGAAGTATCGAACACCAATCTTTGCCATTTTTCTAGTGGGCTTGGCTTCACTAATTCTATCACTAACGCTTTCACAAGATACGGTTTCTAATCTGGTTAGTTTTGGTGCCTTATTCGGGTTCATTTTGTTGAATCTTTCGGTCATTTGGAAGTTTTATGTAAAGGGAGACCACGGTTCAGTTTCGTCATTTATTAAGTATTTGGTATCACCATTTATTGGTTTCGCTGTTAGCACATGGATTTTCTTAAGCCTATCAATCGAATCAAAAATTGTTGGTATTATTTGGATCTTAGTAGGATTTGCAATCTTAGTCGCAAAAACTCATTTCTTCTCAGAAAAAACACCAAGTTTAGACTTCTCAAACAAAGATTAGGAGGATTTTCGTTATGACAACTACAACATCTGCAAATACAAAATTTACATCTAAAATTTCAAAGTCACAATCTGTTGGCGAAGTCGTTGAAAAATTAAAATCATTTAATTGGGTAGATTTAACCCATTCATTTGGGCCGGAAAGCCCTCGTTTTCCTTCCTTTGCACGCCCAGAATTTAAAACCATTTTTACACATTCTGATGGTTTTTACGTCAAAGAATATACTTTTCCAGGGCAGTTTGGAACTCACATTGATCCACCAATTCATTTTGATGAACACCAAGATAAGTATGTCGAAAACTTTTCTCTCAAAGAATTAGTTCTCCCACTAGTTGTTATTGATCATTCTAATGAAGCTAAAAATAATGCAGATTCTTCTCTTTCCGTAAATGATATTAAAGAATGGGAAAAGAAGAATGGGAAAATTCCTGAAAATTCGTTTGTTGCTTTACGAACTGATTGGTCAAAACGTTGGCCTAGTCAAGAAAAATTTGAAAACCTAGATGACAAGAAGCAAGCTCATTATCCTGGATGGGATTTAGATGCTTTGAAATTCATCTATGAACAACGGGGTGCCTCAGCAAATGGGCATGAAACTTTTGATACGGATACTGCTGTAAAGCAAGAACATGGCTTGATTGGTGAATATTATGTTCTTTCCCATAATCATTATCAGGTTGAATTATTAGCTAATTTGGATTTAGTTCCTGCTACTGGTAGTTATATTTTTATTTCTGTTCCCAAGGCTGAAAAGGCTCCTGGTTTTCCAGTTAGGGCGTTTGCAGTTTTACCTGACTGACTTAATAGGATTTTGGGTTCGGATACAAAACTAAAATAGCTCGTTCAATCTTCTGGGACAACCATTGAACAGATTATTGTGCCAATAATTCTGTTAGTAATTGTAACGACGAATAACCCGGTTATCTGTCAACTGTTGTTGGTAATTTTTTATGGGGTTTCATAGTTTAACACTTTGCAAGGACGTTGATTTAACTGCTTTTGGCAGTGTTCAACGTCCTGTTCTGTATAATTATCAATATCTGTTCGCTTGGGAAAATATTCCCGGATTAATCCATTTGTATTCTCATTTGTTCCACGCTGTTCAGGCGAATATGGATCGGGCCAATAGACAGTAACACCTAACCTTTCGCTGATTTCATCAAGATGAATAAATTCGGTCCCATGATCTGGTGTAATAGAATGAACAAATTCTTTAGGAATGGCCCCTAACAGTTCAACTAAGCCTTTATTTATCTCCTGCGAGTCCTTTTGCACAACCTTTTTGATAAGCGTAAGCCGACTAAGCCGATCGACAACCGTTAAAAGGATGGAGTGACCCGTTCGACCAATCACAGTATCAATTTCCCAGTCACCTATACGTTGACGCTGGTTGATAAAACCAGGGCACTCATGGATCGAGATATAGTCGGTCTGTACTTCTCGATGTCGTCTAGTATTCTTTGAATGCCGAGTCCGATGTTTATGTCTGAGATGGCGCTGAATACCGGTATCACCACGTGAGGAGTACTTCTCACCTAAATTGTGTTGATAGATATGATGGTAAATTGTGTTGTAGCTAACACACCATTGATGTTCCTTATTAAAGCGAGCGGTAATCTGCTCTGGTGACCAGTGCAGATTTAAGATGTAATGAACAATTTGACGGCGTAATTGTGGATGGCTGTCTAATAGCCGCTTCTTGTGACAATTCTGCCGCTTTTGATGATAGTCATTATCTGCTTTGCTTGGGGAATAATTACCTGCACAACGTTTTAACTCCCGTGAAATAGTGCTTGGATTTCGCCCCAGCCGTAACGCAACAGCCCGGATAGATAACCCCTTAGCTCGTAAAAACATAAGTATTTCACGTTCTTTTATAGTAAGATGTTTATAGCTCATACCGGATACCTCGAATTGTTTGATTTGGTCGTTAAACATATTCTACCCGGTATGGGTTTATTTTTTTACTTTGTGTTGCATTTCAATTGTAAATTCGCCCTAGAATAAAAAATCTGTCATCAGTAATAGATGAAAATCTATTACCAACAACAGATATTGTAGAACCGATTTATTCCGATGAACTCTAAACCTATCAGATCAGAATTGGAAAATAAATAAGCCGAAAACTTCTTAAGTTTGAGTCCAATCAACGTAGGCGTTTAACTTACAAGACTGGAATTAAGGAATTTTCGACTTATTTTATTTGGTGATCATGAAGTTTATTAGCTGTCTCTTATACCCTTCTCCGATCCCACGATACCGTACTAGCTCTC
>DIDF01000059.1 GCA_002418005.1 Lactobacillaceae bacterium UBA5807 | reverse complement strand
TAGTTTTCAGACGGGCCCTAATCCATCAACGAATAAGCCAAAACTAATTTCAGCCATTTATAAATTTTTGAGAGAAATTCGTAGTCTTCTTGCTAATTCACAGTTTCCAAAGAAACTACTCAACTAAATGTTAACACCTCAGAAAATAATTTTAAATATGCTCGAATTTGTAGGATATTTGCAATTTAAAAGCACTGAGAGTAACATTATCAGAGTTTATTTTCTTTGAATCGATTTTAAGGAGGGAACATTTTGGCAGCAAATATTCTTAAAAATACATTTTCATCCCTTCATTCAAAAAATTTCAGATACTTCTGGTTTGGTCAGTTTATTTCTGTTATTGGCACTTGGATACAACGAACTGCCCAAACTTGGCTGGTTTATCAAATGACAAACTCTGCTCTTTTAGTTGGAGTTTTGGCAGCCTGCCAGTTTATTCCAATTATCTTCTTAACATTAATTGCTGGAACGGTAATCGATCGTCATCCGAAAAGACAAATTTTGATCCTAACTCAATTTGGATTTTTGCTTTTAGGCTTGGCAATGACTTTATTAGTATTTTTTAAAGTTGTTCAGTACTGGCAGATTCTAATCATTGCTTTAGCTACAGGAGTTCTGCAAAGTTTTGACACCCCAACTCGACAATCTTTTGTCTTCGAACTAGTTGGACCAAAAAATTTGCTAAACGGAATTTCTTTGAATTCTTCGATTTTTAATTTAGCAAAAATAATTGGCCCTTCCATTGCTGGAATTTTAATCACAAGTGTCAGTATGGCCGCCTGTTTTTTAATTAATACCTTGAGTTTTTTAGCAGTATTAATTGGGTTGTTCTTCATTGATAATATCCCCGCTAATGTCAAATCTAAGAAAGCCACAGTTCTCAAAGACGTTAAAGAAGGAATCAATTACATAGTTCACCATGACTCAATTAAATTAAGTGCAGAGTTAATGATGATTATCTGTACTTTAAACTTCAATAATAACGTTATTATTCCAGTTTATGCGAAAACTGTTCTTCACGGTGGGGCTCAAACATTTGCCACCCTGCAATCCGCAGTTGGAATTGGTTCTTTGATTGCAGCACTGGTAATGGGATATCTATCAAGATTTGGTAGCAATCGAAAACTTTACTTAGGCGTTTCCTTTGGAACCGTAATCTTGCAGTCTTCAATGATTTTTGTAAAGGCCTTTTCTATAGCCTTGGTAATAATGATTTTAATTGGTTTTTGTAATATGGTGTTCCTAAATCAATCAAATGCATCTTTCCAGTATTCAATTCCAAACGAATTGAGAGGCAGAATTATGAGTGTTTATGTTTTGCTCAACCAAGGATCCACCCCAATTGGCAGCGTTTACGTTGGCGCAATTATGGATATTTTTAGTGGGTTGTTTGGATTTCCTGCTTGTGGTTTACTAGCCTTGATTCTACTAGTTCCTTTAACAATAAAACATAAAGAATTGATTTCTCAGTGGATATCTGGCAAAGAGCCATTAATAAATGCCCATTAAAATTTTTTCAAAAAAGAAGCCCGCCAATTAACTACAATAAGTTGTTAACTGACGAGCTTTTATTCTGGATACATCTACGAAAATTTTTAATCCGCAAACCTTAAGAAACTAATATCAATTGCCAAAAATACAGCGGTGACGATAATCGAAACACCATGCAAAAAAGAGACTAAAACGGCAACTAATCCTGCTCCAAAGGCAAAGGCAACCATGATTGCACCAATATCGGCCAATTTTCCTCGGGCTTTTTGATCACCATGACCCACCCAATCATAAAATGATTCTGCCAAAGTTCTGATGTTGCCGGTCATCATTAAAGAAGTAAATGGACCGCCTTTTAACTGACGAAATTCCTGAAGCTGGGCTGCTGCGGTAATTGACAATAAAGCAGTTGAAACAAGGTTAGGCACCCAGCTACTGATTAAAGCAACGATTAATACCAAAACCAGTTCATATTTCAAAACTGCCGAAGGCCGGTTTGTATGAAATTTTCCACCTTCAAATTGATACTGGAAAATTCTCATTAATATTGTTCCAAACATGAACGCCAAAATCGCAATTAAATAGCGCCAAACCTGGTTAAACTCTCCTAAGCCAATTTTTGATCCCAATAAAATTAAGTTACCAGTCTGCAAGCCGGCAAAAACTTCACCATGAACTAAATATGTGTACGAATCGATACTTCCAGCAGCAGCGGCCAACACACTTCCAAACAAAAGCCGTTGGTGAACAGGGGCTTGAACTTTTTCCAAAATATCACCTACTATCTCCCAGAATTTCTGGTCATTTTAGCACGTTCATTTTGGAAAACAATTATTAAGCTCTTTTATAACGCTTGATTAAAATAAAGCACAAAATTGCAGAAACAAAGAAGACGGCGGCGGCAACAGTCGAAACGCTATTCATCCCGATATAATAAGCATGGTTAACAACTGTGTTAATACTGTCAAAAAACGGTAAATGATGAAGTGCTTGGGCTCTTTGACTATTTAAAACAGCATTTCCTGAAAATGGACCGGCAGAAAACAACCCTTTCAAAAGCCCTTGATGAATTGAAGTTGGCAAATTAGCAATCTGAGAAAAACCACTGGTAATATGATCACGATATGCGCCAGTTAAACTTAGTCCAAGAATCACAACCCCAAAACTTGTACCTCCCTGACGAAAGACATTTACAACTCCTGAAGCCATGCCAATTTGTCGCGGTTGCACAGAAGAAACAGCCGTCGTTGAGATGGAGGGATTAATAACGGAGTTTCCGATCCCAAACATTACAAATGAAAGAATCATAACCTCCCAAGTTGAACTAAACCCAAGATTTAATCTAAAGAACAACATTCCTAAACCTAATACGGCCAAGGAAAAGCTAATTATATATTTAGTTGAAAATCGATTAGTCAAAGCGCCGGCAATTGGGCCCAAGAATAATGAAAAACAGCTTATTAGCATCTGCCTTAATCCAGTTTGTAAGGCAGTGTATTGCATATAATTTTGCATTAAGACCGTCAGATAAGTATAAAAAGCATACAAGAATCCACCAAGCGCAAAAGATGAAATACAAGCCCCAATAAACGAAGTACTTCTAAACATTGAAAGATCCATCATTGGACTTTTAGCTCGAAGTTCCCAAAAAATAAAGACTACCAAAAGAACTAAAGCCGTACCAATTAAGCTTGCAATGCTGCCATTAAACCAAGAATAATCATAATGGTTTTCTTTTTCAATCAATCCTAATATTAAACAAAACATCATCGCCGTTGAAACAATAATCCCAAAATAATCGATTTTTGATTTCGAAAAACGATTATCATTTGGCAAAAATGCGAAGGACATTAATAACGCAATCACGCCAACTGGAATGTTAACAATAAAAATTGAACGCCAGGAAAAATATTGAATTAATACCCCTCCAAGCAACGGGCCAGAAGCAGTGGACAAACCAGCCACACTCCCCCAAATTCCCAAGGCGATCCCTCGCTGTTTGCCATCAAACAAATCGGTAACAATACTCATTGATAGGCTCATCATTCCTGAACCACCAATTCCTTGAATTGCTCTAAAAATTATCAGACTGTTAATGTCATTTGACATACTAGCAGCTAATGATCCGAGCGTAAAAACAATCAAGGAAGCGATGAACACTCGCCTTCTGCCAAAAATATCCCCTAACTTTGAAATCACTAACAAACTAGAGGCATACATTAAAGTGTACGCATTAATAATCCATTGTAATTCAGTGAAAGAAACATTAAAGCTTCTTTGAATCGTTGGTAGAGCCACATTGACAACCGTGACATCCAACAAGGCCATAAAGATGGCTAAACAAATTGCCACCAGACCCCACCATGATTTTTTAGTATTTTTTTCGTGTTTTGCCATTTTATTGCCCCTCTATCTTTGTTATTATTTCTCGACTGGATTCATAACGAGCTTTTCGCAAATGATAATAATTTTTCGCGTCTTCCAAATCTCCCGAGCTAATTTCAGAATTGTTCATCATGTGATTAATCCAGTCATCATTATGTTGAAGATTATCTTCAAGATATTCTAAATAAGCGTGCAAAACCTGTTCTTTTACTTGATTATCAACCAAGTGGAGACTATTTACTTTTAAATCATAAAAAAGTTGGGAATTCTGGTTTATTGCAACTGGTTGTTTCATTAAAAGCAAAAATTTTTGCCGACCTTTTTTAGTAATTGTGGCCTTTTTTGAAGCCCGCAAATTATTCTTTGAAGTCTGCTCCAAAGTAATTAACCCTTCTTTTTCCATTCGATTCAATAGCGGATAGATCACTCCAAAACTAACTTTTTGTTTAAAATCAAGTTTTGATTCCAACATTTTCTTTAATTTATAACCATCAAATGAAAAATCCATTAATTCACTTAAGGCAAAAAATTCATACATTTAAATTCTCCTTTTAATATATCTGTTTGATATATTATATCAGACTGATATATAATACATCAGTTCGATATATTTAGCAAGAAAAAAAGAACTAAAACAATTTTTTGTTCTAGCCCTTCTTAAAACACGATTAAGCGTTTTGAGAAATATAATCTAAAATTTTAAACATTACCTTGTGATTTTCATCTGGTACCGGGTGATCCAATATTTGCTGAGGAGTCTGCTTTAAGATTGATCCTTTCGCATAGCTGCCATCATTGACAACCATTTCGGCAACATTGTCAGCTTCCGGCTCAAAATGAAACTGAAGACCAACGATCCGATGATTGATGACAAATCCCTGATTTTTGACGTGATCACTTGAAAACAACAGTTGAGCTTCTTTGGGAATATCAAACACTTCTTGATGCCAATGCAAAGCCATCAACTTATCTGGAATCCCAGGAATTATTTCAGACTGCCGGTAAACCGGAGCCCAACCAACTTCTTTAACAGATCCCTGAAAAACTTTACTCCCTAAAGCTTTGGCAATTTGCTGCGCTCCAAGGCAGGCGCCAAAAATTGGCACATTTCTTTCAATCAGTTGTTTAATTAAATCTCGTTCTTCATTCAGCCAAGGTAAATTATCATTTACACTCATCGGACCGCCCAAAATTACTAACATATCAGTCTCATCCACACTAGGCATCACATGAAATTGGTAAGGATGATAAACAAACATCGTATGCCCGTTTTTGTGGGACCAAGCTTGAATTGAACCTGGACCCTCATTTGGGGTATGCTGCAAAACATTAATTCTCATAAGTTACTCTCCATTAATAAACAAAAAATGATTAAATTAAAAGTTATTACTTTTTACAATTTTTCGAGGGAGCTGATCATTTTCTTTAGGGTCAGCCTGACGAGCTTTTTCATAATAGAGAAAAGCCCCTGACGCCGAAAGTTTCGCCATCTTTTTTAAGTATGGCAAATTCTATAATTAA